>DATNNA010000223.1:0-2857 GCA_035602075.1 Binatus sp. (SeqCode)
CACCATGCTCGGCATCTTGATCGGCGTCTCGGCCGTGATCCTGCTGGTCGGTGTCGGCAACGGCGCCTCCGTTGCCGTCCAACAGCAAATCCAATCGCTGGGCTCGAACCTCTTGACGGTCTTTCCCTCGAACGCGCGAAGCGCAGGCGGCGTCCAGCAGGGATTCGGCACGGGGTCGAGTCTGACGCTGGACGACGTGAAGGCGATCGCGAACCGGCAAACATCGCCGGACGTGGTGACGGCCATCCCCAGCGCCGGCGGCCGGGCGCAGCTGACCTACGGCAACCAGAACTGGAACAGCAGCCTGACCGGCACGACCCAGGACTTCCCCTCGGTGCGCAATTACCAGCTGGCGAGCGGCCAGTTTTTCACCTCCGGCGAGGTCGACGCCGCGAGCAAAGTGGCGGTCATCGGACCGACGGTCGCCACCAACCTCTTCGGCGGTGCCGATCCGATCGGCCAGACGATGAAAATCAACCGGCAGAACTTCCGCATCATCGGCGTCTTCGCGCCAAAGGGTTCTTCCGGCGGCTTCAACAATCAGGACGACGTGGTGGTAGTGCCGATCACGTCAGCCTGGAGCTACCTGCTGGGCGGGCGCGGACGCAACGTTCAGCAGATCTACGTCGAAGCCACCAGCGCGCAGGCAACGACCGCGGCCACCACCGAGGTCACCCAGGTCTTGCTCGACCGGCATCACATCTCGGACCCAACAGTGGCCGACTTCCAGATCTTGAGCCAGCAGGACGTCCTCAACAGCGCCTCGCAGACGACCGGCGTGCTCACGCTGATGCTGGGGGCGATCGCCGGCATATCACTGGTCGTCGGTGGCATCGGAATCATGAACATCATGCTCGTCACCGTCACCGAGCGGACTCGCGAGATCGGCATCCGCAAGGCTATCGGCGCCCGTCGTCAGGACATCCTGCTGCAGTTCTTGATCGAGTCGATGTTCCTCTCGGGCCTGGGCGGCGCGCTCGGGATCCTGATCGGCTTCGGCCTCGCACGGGTCCTGCCGCTGGTGGTATCGACGCTGCCCACACCCGTCATCTCCACACCGTCGGTCTTCATGGCGTTCGGCATCTCCGTCGGTATCGGTCTCTTCTTCGGTCTCTATCCCGCAAACCGCGCGGCAAGGCTCCGTCCGATCGAAGCCTTGCGCTACGAGTGAATCCCCAGGAGGTCATGCAATGATCAAGCTTCCCATCGCGGCGCTCATTGTCATCGTCGGCTTACTCGGCGGTTTCTACGGCGGCTACAAGGTCGGTGGCGGCGGCACGACCGCCAACGCCGCCGCCTCGACGACCGGCACACGGACGGCGGGGAACGGTTTCGGCGGAGGTCGAGGGGTGGCGGCGGCCTGCCCCAGCCCGGGCGCGACCCCGGCCGCCAGCCCGTCCGGCGCGGCGGCCCGACGTGGCGCAACGGGCACCGTCGCCAACCTCACCGCCAACAGCCTCACGATCCATGACACGCGCTGCAACACCGACGTCAAAGTCACGTTCGACCAGAGCGTGATCGTACGCAAGACCGTCGTCGGGCAGGCCTCCGACCTGCAAGAGAGTGAGACGATCACGGTGACCGGCACGCGGCAGGCGGACGGCTCCATCAAGGCCAACAGCATCAATATCGTCCCCGCCGGCTCAGCGGGATTCGGCGGCGCCGTTAATGGCGGCTGAGACGAGCCGAGGCTGACGGGGCGTGGATCGGCTGACCTGGCTGCTGCTCGCGCTCGTCCTGCTGCTGGGCGGCTTGTATCTGCACGTGCACCTGGCCGGCGACTGGCTCGCCTTCCTGGTGGCCGGCGTGGGCGCGGGCATCGGCATCGCGCTCGCGGGCAGCGTCATCCACGACGCGTTCGTCAATCCGCGCCAGCAGCCTTGATCCCCTAGCCGCAACACCAACATCAGGAGGGAGGCACGGGCCTCCCTCCTGGCGTTACGAACAGCGACTACGCCCTGTATGCGACGCGTGAGAAGCGCGACGCGAAGTTCTTGCCGCCGCGTCGAAGCGCGGCGATCACCGCGAGCGCGACGAGGACGATGAGCATCAGCATCAGGAGGCCGAACAGGAAGACCAGGCCGCCAGCTGAGGCGAAGAAGCCAACCAGGCCGCCAAAGAGGCCCGTATCGTTCGACGCCGCCGGCTTTCCGGAACCCGACGACCATGTCCCGTTCAGGCCCGCACGCCCGCTCTCGTCCGGGAACGATCCGGTCGTTCCAGAGCCAGTCGAGCTTGCCAGCGAGGTCTGGCCACCGCCAGCCGTCGTGCCGGCGCCCGTGACGGTGCCGGTCCTACCGGATCCGACGCCTCCCGAACCCGTTGGGCTCGGGGTGGTCGGCGTGCAGAACAGCGTGTTCGTCGTCTGGCCGGCAGGGTCGGTCGGATGCGGGTTCGCCGACTGCGGGAAGCAGGTCGGCGAGACGCCGGGCGTGTCCGCGAGTACCGGCGCCGCCGTCTGCATCACCGCGATCGCCACGATCGGGGCCGCCCCAAGGGCGGCGATAGATGCCATCAGCTTGCGCACTACGACACCTCCAAAAGGGGATGGCTCGACACTAGCCGCCTGATGGGCACCGTTCGCCCTCCGGCGGCATCGCCAGCGAGCCCTGCAATTGGACTGGCGGTGACGTTGTCTGACGCAACTACCTAGAAAGGACCGCAAAAGGTCGGCGTTTTTCTATCAGAACAAGGGCGCGAGGAAGGAAGCAACCACCCATGCTCCGCCACCCATCGCTCCGCCGGCGCATCGTCCTGCCCTTCATCGTGCTTGTCGTTTTCGTGGGCGCCGTGGGCATCGCCGTCGTCAGCGCGCAGGTGGGCGGCTCGGTCGAGGGGGCGGTCGACAACAGCCTGG
>DATNNA010000224.1:0-2182 GCA_035602075.1 Binatus sp. (SeqCode)
CATCCGCGTCCCGCTGGACCCCCCGATCCGCCTTGGCTCGTGGGTGGGTAGCGACCAGGATGGCAACCCCAACGCCAACGCCGCGATGCTGACCGAGACGCTGCGGTTGCAACGCCGGACGCTCTTGACGCGGTATCGCGAGCGAGTTCGCGAGCTGGCGCGGGACCTCAGTCAATCGACGCGTTTGACCCAGGTGAGCGACGAGCTGACGGCGTCGATCAGGCGCGATGAGGCGGAGCTGGCGGATTATGCCGAGACGCTCTCCCCGGGGACGGCGGATGAACCGTACCGGCGCAAACTCTCCTTCGTCTGGCGGCGGCTGGGCGCGACGCTCGACGGAGAACCCGCGGGCTACGCATCGGCGGACCACCTGGCAGCGGACCTCGAACTGCTTGACGTCAGCCTTCGCCGCCACGCAGGCGCCGCCGTCGCCGACGGCGATCTCCTCCGCTTACGCCGCCAGGTGCGCGCCTTCGGATTCATCGGCGCCCACCTCGATGTCCGCCAGCATCGCGCCGTGGTCCGCGCCGCCACGATCGAGGTGGTCAACCGGCTCGGCGCTGCACCGGATCGGCGTCGAAGCGCGACGCTCAATCCACCGCCGATCTCGCTGGATGCCGGCCGCTGGTCGCCCGCCACAGGAAATCTGCTCGCGACGCTCTCGGCGATGGCGGCGGCGCAACAGGCGGCGCCCGGCTCAGCCCAGACGTTCATCCTGAGCATGACCGAGAGCGGCGACGATGTCATGCAGACCCTGTTCCTCGCCGGGCTCGCGGGACTTCACGACCTGGCCGCCGACCCGCCGAGAAGCGACCTCGACATTGTGCCGCTCTTCGAGACGTCCGAGGCGCTGGAACGCGCGCCCGCGATCATCGAGAGCCTGTTGAGCGACCCGGTCTATGCCCGTCAGCTCGACGGCCGGGGCGGCATCCAGGAGGTGATGCTCGGCTACTCGGACAGCAACAAAGAGGTCGGGTATCTCTCGGCGGCCTGGGCGCTCGACCGCGCGCATGGAGCTATTGCCACCGTCATCGCGAAGCATGGACGGCGGCTGCGGATCTTCCATGGGCGCGGCGGGACGGTCGGCCGCGGCGGCGGCCCCACCCACGAGGCGATCCTGGCCCAACCGGCGTCCGCGCCGGACCCCAGGATCAAGATCACCGAGCAGGGCGAGGTCATCCACCGAAAGTACGCGCGCCCCGAAACCGCGCGGCACAACCTGGAACTGGTGCTCGGCGCCACGCTCGAGCACGTCTTGATGCCGGCTGAGGTCCGCGAACCGCATCCAGCGTGGCGGGCGGCGATGGACGCGATGTCCGAGGAGAGCCGCCGGCAGTATCGCGCGCTGGTTTACGAGGACCCGGGTTTCCAGGCCTACTTCGAGCAGGCGACGCCGATCGAGGAGATCGCCCAACTCAACACCGGCTCACGGCCGGTCAGTCGCGGTGGCACGCTCGCCGTCGAAGATCTGCGGGCCATCCCCTGGGTGTTCGCCTGGATGCAGAACCGGCACCTGCTGCCGGCCTGGTACGGCGCCGGCTCGGCCCTTGCCGAGTACACGCAGCGACCGGGCGGCCTCGAATGCCTGCGCGACATGTATCAGCACTGGATGTTCTTCCGTTCGCTGGTGGATAACCTGCAGATGGTGCTCGCCAAGGCGGACATGCGGATCGCCCGGCAGTACGCGAACCTGGTCGCGGATGAGCGCGAGCGGGAGCGGCTCTTCTCGATCATCGATGCGGAGTTTCAGCGGGCGCATGATGCCGTGCTGCAGATCACCGCTCAGGCGTCCGTCCTCGAGCAGCAACCTCAGCTTCTCGCGAGCCTGCGACTCAGGGATCCCTATATCGATCCGATGAGCTACTTCCAGGTTCGATTGCTCCGCGAATTGCGCCGCCTTCCAGCCGGCGATCCGCGTCGCGCCGCCCACCTGCAGGCGGTGCTGCGGACCATCAATGGCATCGCAGCCGGACTCCAGAACACCGGCTAACATCACACCGTCGCATGGACCTGCTCATTCACGCGAACCAGCTACCTGGAGGCAACACCTCCCGCGAATTCGAGGGCAAAGAGTACGGCGCGGGTCTGACGCTGATCCTGGTCGACGTCGAAACGGGGCACGGCCCGAACTTGCATCGTCATCCGTATGAAGAGATCTTCGTGGTTCACGCCGGGACCGGTC
>DATNNA010000225.1:0-2388 GCA_035602075.1 Binatus sp. (SeqCode)
GTGGTGGTTCCGGTCGAGCTGGCGCCGCCACAGGCGGCAAGCGCGAGCGCCAAGGCGATCGCGATCCCACGAGTCACATTTCTCATCGAGCTTCTCCCTCCTTCCCTGTGTCAGGGAATCTGCGCCAAGCTTACCGCGCCACGCACTGGAGAGGCGGAGAGGGGCGAACTCCCAGCCATGATGGTCCGCCACCAGGCTGGGAGGGCCAGCCAGTAACCTAGCGAGCGGATTGCTCCCGCTCTCCGCCTGGATCCAGATCGCCGGCGTCGTCCAGCTGGCCATCGGCCTCGCCAACTTGCCGCTCGCCATCCGCCTCCAGTACCGCAAGAACCTGGCCGGCGCCTCGCCGATGGTTCGCGAGGTCTTCTACGTCCATGCCGCCTACATCGTGATGGTCGTGCTCGGTTTTGCCGCCCTCTCCCTGCTATTCCCCGCCGAGTTGGCGGGCGGCCGGCCGCTCGGCCGGTTTCTCAGCGCCTTCCTGGCGATCTTCTGGCTGCTTCGCGTGCCGATCCAGCTGTTTTATTACCCGGTTGAGATCCGACGGCAAAACCGGCTAGCCGACGTTATCTTCACCGTGGCCTTCGCCTTTCTCGCCGTCGTCTTTGGCCTTGCGGCCACGCGATGAAGGGGCTCGCCAGGCTGGCGATCGCCGCCGTCTGGCTCTACCAGGGTGGCTGGTGCAAGCTGGTCGCCCCCAATGAGCGACATCTAAGGGTTGTCGCCGACCTGCCCGGGGTCGGGCCGTCCCACGCGCGGAAGGTGCTGGCGATCGTTGGCAGCGTCGAGGTGGCACTGGCGGCCTGGGTGCTGAGTGGTCGCGCGCCGCGCACCGCCGCGGCAGCGCAGACGGCCCTTCTCGGCGCGATGAATGGCGGCGGCCTGCTCTTCAGCCGCGGCACGATCACCGAGCCGGCGAACATGGTGACGCAGAACCTCGCGCTGGTCGCCCTGATCTGGAGCACCGCGCGGCGATGAGCGCGACCACCCCCTGGGAGCGCGGTCGTCTCGACGCGCGCCGCGGCAAGGCTCGGCTGCTGTTTGGACAGATGTATGAGGATTGGGACATCGAGGCCGAGGTGCTGCCGGCGGCCGGGCGCGTGTTCTGCATCGCGTCGGCCGGCTCCACCAGCATGGCGCTGGCGGCCCGCGGGCTGACCGTCACCGCGGTGGACATCAACCCAGCCCAAGTGGATTACGTCCGCGCGCGCCTCCAGGGGGCGGCGCCTCGCGCCGGGACGGCCGACTGGTTCTTCGCGGCCGGCCGGCGATTCTTGCCGCTGATGGGATTGCGTCGATCGCTGATTCGACAGTTCCTCGAGCTGGCGGAACCAGCCACCCAGGTCCACTTCTGGCGCGCGCACCTCGACACGGCGCGCTTCAGGGCCGCGCTGGCGCTGGCGATCAACCCGCTGGCGTTGCGCACCATTTACAGCTCGACCTTCGTGCGGGTCCTACCCAGGCGCTTCGACCGCATCATCCGCGCCCGGCTGGAGCGCTGTTGGGCCCGCCATCCCAACCGAACCAACCCCTACGCCTGGCGATTCTTCCTCGGGACGGATCCTCCGGATTACGATGCCCCCACCCCGCCCTCCCCAGCAAGCGGGGGAGGGAAAGATGTGCCGACGCCTGCGAGCAGGGGAGGGAAAGAGATCGAGCTTGTGTGTGCCGATGCGGCGGCGTATCTCGAGAGCTGCCCGCCGGCCTCGTTCATCGGGTTCAGCCTGTCGAACATTCTGGACGGCACGGAGCCGGCGTACGGCGAGCGCCTGATGGTCGCCGTTCGCCGCAGCGCGCAGGATGGAGCTGTGGTGGTGCTCCGCAGCTTCATGGAGCCGCCGCCGGGCGAATCGACGGAGTGGGCGGCAAAGGACCGCTCGATGCTCTGGGGCCGGCTGACCGTCGAGAAGGTGCACTGATGCTCTATCGCCTTCGCCGCCACCCACTCCCAATCAGCGCCTTCTTCACGCATTCCCTGGTCCTCACCTACGCCTATCCGGCGAAGATGCTGCAGGAGCTCCTGCCGCCCGGGCTCACGGTCGACACTTACGGGGACTACGGGTTCATTGCGATTGCCATGGTGCAGACCAGGCAGCTGCATCCGGCCTTCCTTCCCGCGGCGGTGGGCGTCGATTTCTTTTTGACCGGGTACCGCGTGTTCACACGGTTCGCCGCGAAGCTCTCGCTGCGCGGGCTGAGGATCCTGCGCAGCGATACCGACCGGCGGCTGATGGCCGTTGGCGGAAATCTCCTCACACACTATGGCTATGTTCATTGCGAGGCCGCGATGAAGGTCGACGGCGACCATCTGCGGGTAACCGTGCGCAGCCCCGGCGCGGCTGCGGATCTCGACGTGGTGGCCGACCTTTCGAGCCGGCCGGCACCACT
>DATNNA010000226.1:0-7236 GCA_035602075.1 Binatus sp. (SeqCode)
CGCGAGGCTGACCGGGCCCGGGGCCTGGTGCCGCCATTGGCGGGCCCACTCGGCGATCGTCGGATCGCGGAAGAGGATCCAGGCGTTGTACGCCAGCAGCGGAATGGTGGCGAGGAACGGCAGCGCCTGAAACGCCACCGACCGGATCGTGGGCCGGTCGCCCCACGCGACGAGCACTGCCTGGTACGCGATCCAGATGAGGCCGAGGACCGGGATCATCTGCGGATGGATCGCGGTGAGTGCGAGCAGCGCCGCGGCGGTGAGCGCCACCGGGCGCCAGGCGGGCGCTTCGGCGATGCGGAGCAAGCCCAGCAGGGCCGCGATGATCAGCGCAGTCGCCCAGGCGAAATGGGGGATCGCGAGGATCGAGTACCAGCCGCTGATCTCCGGAAGGTGGAGGTCGAGCGCCTCAACCCTGCTGCCCAAGATTGGAGGGTTGCCCAGGGCCTGGGCCAGAAAGCCGGCACCCGAGCCCAGGATCACGAGCACCAGCGCTAATCTGCGGAGCTCGCGTGGCAACACCCGCCGGCAGAGCTGGTCGGCGGCGATCACGAGCGCGACCGCCCCCGAGATGCGGGCGAGGTGATAGGCCGCGATCAGTGGCAGGTGAAGCAGGGCGGCCAGGTGACCGAACAGCAGGTAGAACGAAAAAAGGAAGACCCCGCCGTGCGGCTCGCTGGTATAGGGATCGTTCCAGAGCCACGAGCCGTCCGCGCCCTGGCGCATCTTTGCCAGGTAGGTGGTGGCATCGTCGGCGATGAAGAAGAAACCGGCGAAGTGGTGCCCCGGTCGCGTCCAGAGGTAGGCGAGGAGATAGGGGAGGAGAGAGATGATCGCCACGATGGCGGCGAACACCAGCGCGAATCGCGGCCACTGACGTGGCCTTGGCGTGGGCGCCGTCGCCGGTTGCCTTAGCGGGAGCGCAGCAGCCATGGTGCAAGCAGAAAGAGGGCGAGGGTCCCAAAGAACATCGCGTTGGCAATCAAAAAGACCGCCGGGTCAGACGTCTGGGCCGCGCGAAATCCGGGCTGATTGAAGGCCGGACCGACCGGCCACCGTGAGACAACGCTGAACAACAGCAGCAGCGCGCCGAGCGCAATCGTCGATGCCATCGGCCACCTACGCTCGTCGATGGCAATGACGCTGAACCAGATGACCGGCAGCAGAATCACCAGATGATGCGGCCAGGTCACCGACGAGGCGAGCGGCAGCAAGGGGAGGAAGGCGGCCGCGCGGAGCAGCGCGGGCTGATGGCGGGTCCTCAAGAACCAGAGAACGATGAAGGCGATGATCAGAACGGCCGGCAGGAGAGAGACCCACGGCACGACGGTCCAGGGTTGCGTGTAGGGATTCACGGTCGCGACGCGGGCGATGAGGCCCTGCAGTGACTGATTGGCATAGATGGCCGTGCCCTGTGCCAGCGCAGGCAGGACCTGTCGAAAAAAAATCAGCGTGTCGTCGAAGCGCCACAGCGCGGCGGCGGCCGTGACGGCGGCAAAGGCGCCGAGCAACCAGGCGGCCTCGCGAATGCGGCGGTCGAGGAGCAGCCAGACGAGAAGGATCAGCGGGGTCAGCTTCAGCGCGGCCGCGATCCCGAGCGAGGCGCCGAACTTCGGCTTGCCCTGCACGATACCGGCGATGCCTGCCGTCACCAACAGGAGAATCAGGAGGTTGGCCTGGCCCTGCACGGCATCGATCCAGAGCGGATAGAAGGTTGCGGTCGCGCAGAGGATCACCGTCACGGCCCATGCGGACGGGCGGAGCCAGCGGAGCGTCATGATCACGGCCGCGGCAAGCGCCGCCTGCCCAATCAAGAGCCAGACAACGTTCGCGACCGCATCGGGAAGCTGCGCAAGCGGCGCCACGAGGAGGGCAAAGACCGGCGGATAGATGTAGGCGGGGCGCAAGGCCGGGTCGGGGAAGGGATGGTGGAGGAACGGGGCATAGAGCGGCTGCCCATGCCAGACCGCCCGGCCCGCGGCCAGGTACGCGTCGAGGTCCTGGTGATACAGCCCGCCCTGGACCAGGACCAGGGCATAGAGGGCTAGCGCCGAGCCGGCCAGCCCGGCCTGGGCGACAAAGGCCGGTCGAACCTTCCGGACGGCCGGGGCGACCGTGCCGGCCGGAGCCGCGAAGGGTGGCGTCGACACTGCCCAGCTATAACGAGCGGGAGAAGGGGTTCCTCACACTCGGCGTTACACCGTCGTCATGGCTGGCGCCCCCTCGCCGGCCGGTGGATTTCGGGCGTCACTGACCCGGGCCGCCGCCCGGCTGACCACTCCCGTCGGGTACCTTGGCGTCCTCGGCGGACTGCAGGTCGCGTTGCTCTGGGTGCTTCGCGAGCGCTATGGGATCTGGCTGGCTCTGGCCGCCACCGCAGTCCTGTTCGCTCTGCTCCTCCTGCTGCGCGCAACTCCGCGTCATTGGGCCCTCAAGCTGTGGGGCGCCTCGCTGCTGGGCGCGCTGACCGCCCTCGGTCCGACGCTGATCGCCGTCGTACAGCGCCCGCGCATCGGCTTGACGATGGAGCACGACGGGCTGCTCCAACTGGAGTCCGCCGTCGACCGCGTGCTCAAGGGCCAGCCGATCTACGGCGTGGACTGGTCGAACACCCCGATGGCGGCCTTCGGCTGGGACCTGACGCCCGGCCCCAACCCTGCCCTGCACCACATGGCTTACTACCCGCTGACCGTCCTCGTCGGGATCCCGTTCCGTCTTGTGACCGATGCACTCGGGCAGCCCTTCGACTATCGCCTGGTGTTGATGGCCTTCGCCGCCCTCGGACTGATCGCGATCGTCGCGCTCCCCATCAGTCTCGAGCACCGCTTCTTGCTGATCACGGTCATTTACGCGAGCCCCTTGATCACGCTCTATCTGTGGTCGGGCCGCACCGACATCCAGTTCCTCGCGGTCGTGTTCGTGACGCTCACCTTGCTCTCGCGCGGCCATCCCACGCTCGCCGCCGGCGCGCTCGGCGTGGCCGTCGCCCTAAAGCCCTTCGCCTTGGTGGCGGTGCCATTTCTGCTCCTGGTGCTCTTCATCCGGTGGCGGGCCGATCGCTCCCGCCGCGACGCGATCGCCAGCCTGGCTGCGCTGGCGCTGGTGCCGGCCGCGACCATCCTGCCGTTTTTTCTCGCCGATCCCCGCGCGTTCTGGACGGACGTCGTGCTCTATACCAGCGGTGGCGTCGCGGACGCCTATCCCATCGCCGGCTACGGATTCGGCGATTTGCTCTACACCCTCCACGTCATCACCCGGCGGACCGACCGCTTTCCTTTTCTGATCTTCCAACTGGCGGCCGTCCTACCGGTCCTATGGCTGACTGCACGGGCCTTCCTCCGACGCCCGACGATGGGGCGCTGGGTGGCCGGCTATGCCTGCGTGCTGTTCGCCCTCACGTTCTTCGCCAGGTTTTTCAATGACAACTACGCCGCCGTCGTCATCACGCTCTTCCTCTGCGTCCTCCCGCTCGGCGACCTGAGCCTCGCGCCCACGCCGGCCGTCGAGGCCGAGCGGCTTGCCGCCTGATGGCGCTTGCCCGCCGGCAATGGGAGGCGGTGCCTGCTGCGCCGAGGCCGCGCGTGGTTCCGTCTGGGTCGCGCTGGTTCGCCGTCTTCGCGGCATTGATCGGCCTGCTCACCGTGCCGCCGATCCTGTTCGCCGCCCTGCGCACGCCATCGGGCAGCGTGTTCCCGGGCTATGTGGTGATCGCGCGAGACGCCTATGTGTACCAGTCGATGTGGCGGGCCGGCTGGCACGGTGCCTGGCTCTTCCATCCCGCGTACACCGCCGAGCTCTTGCCGGGCATCCTGCTCTATCCCTGGTACCTGTGGCCCGCCCATCTCGTTGGCTGGGCTTCGGGATCCTGGCTCTATCACCTGGCGCGAGTGCTGGCCGCCGCGGCTCTGCTCGTCGCCATCCACCTGCTGACCCGGGAACTGTTCCGGCCGCAGCTCCTGCGGCGCTGGGCCTTCGTGCTCTGCGTGTTGGGCGGCGGCATCGGCGCACTGCTGCCGCACGACGTCCACTTCGGGCCGCTCACGACGCACGCGACCGAGATGAGCTCACCGGGCAGCAGCGTCGCCGACCTGATTTCCATGGCGCCGCACCTTCCGTGGGCGCTGGCCTTGCTCTGCTGGACGATGGTGGTCGCGCTGCGGCTGCGTCATCGCAGCGACCGCCGGCTGGTGGCGAGCGGCGTGCTGGCGGTCGTCGGCCTCCAGCTGATCTACCCGCAGCTGGCCCTGCTGGCCGTGGCCACCATCGGTGCATGGGCGCTGGTGCGCCGTCAGCACCGAGCCATCTGGTTTGCGGCCGCGTCGGCGTTGGCCCAGCTGCCCTACCTTGCGTACCTCCTCTGGGTCTGGGAGACGACGCCCGACGCGTTGCGCGTCGTCCGAACCGCGCTCGACGTCGGCGATCCCTTCGGCTTCCTGGTGCTCTCGCACCTGGTCGCCACTGGACTGATCGTGATCGCCGTTTGGAGCCGGAGGTTGCGCGGTGACCTCCTGCTCCCCGCGCTGTGGATCGCGGTGATGACGTTCTTTATGTTCGTCCCCGGGCTCAGCGGCACCCTGGGTCGCAGCTTCATGGCCAGCTCCGTGCCCTTTGGTCTGTGCGCCGCCCCCGGCTTGCTCGTTGTGCTTCGCCGGCTGCGCGCGGTCCGCTGGCGCCGCCGGGTGCTCGTCATCACGCTGGCCGCTTCGAGCTTCTACGGCATCTTCAGCCTGGCGCAGCCCTATTGGATCGCAGCCTTCCGTCTCGATCCCCGGGCCGAGTACGAGAGCCACGGCGAGGCTGCCCTGCTGGCTCGGCTCGCCCCGCACGTGTCGACGCGCGATGTGGTGCTGACCAGCTACCTCGACGGGATCTTCGTCCCCGCACAGACGAACGCGCGCGCCTTCAACGGCCACCCGGAGATGACGATCGATGCTCGCCGCAAGTCGGACGAGGCGCTTGCCTTCTTCAGCAGCTGGAGCGCCGCCCGGCGGGCGAAGTTCCTGCAGGCGAACGCTATCGGTTATGTGCTGACGACCGACCCAGCACTTACCGCGCGGCTCGCGCCTGATCCGACTCTGGAGATGATCGATCTCGAGGATACGGCCGCGCTTTTCCGGGTGCGGCCATGAGGCGGCCGTTGGATAGCGCGCTGCTCGCGGTGACCGTGGCGCTGGCTGCCGCCGGAACGATCGTCATCCTCACCCAGTCGCCGGCGTCGCGACTGAGTTCTGACTTCACCATCAACTACAGCGCCGGTGTGCTGATTCGGGAGGGTCACCTCGCCGGTCCCTACCAGCAGGCCGAACTCGCTGAGGTGATGGGCCGCGTCGCCCCCAGCGGGGCGATCGATCCGCGGCTGCCGTTCAGCCTGCCGCTTGGCGCGGCCTTGCCCTACGCGGTGCTTTCGCTGCTGCCGCTCGAGCTCGCCTTTCGGCTCTGGCAGCTGATCACCATCGGGCTCGTGCTCCTCGCGGTCCTGCTGTTGCAGCGTGCCGCCCCCACCCTGCACTCCCACGCGAGCGGGGGAGGGAAATTCACGGCGCTGGGCCTGGCGATGCTCGGCCTCCTCGCCGCGATCCCCACCTGGGCGACCTTGACCGAGGGGCAGCCAACCGCGTGGCTTTTTCTCGGAGCGGCGATGGTGGTGCTGACACTGCGCGCGGATTCGCTGGCGCTCTGCGCCGGCGCGGGCCTGCTGCTCGCCGTCAAGCCCCAGTACGTGCCGGCCTACCTGGCCGTCCTCTTCGCGGCCCGCCGCTGGCGATCACTCGCGGCCGCCGTCGCGGGTGCGAGCTTGCTATTGCTGAGCACGCTGGCCGGCGGCGTCGACGCTCTGAGCGGGATGGTCCACAACGCACTCAGCGCGAACCACGCCGTCGCCGTCCGTCTCAACGAGGCCTGGATCGGCCTGATCGGCCCAGCGCTTCCCGCGGCCACCGCGACCGTGGTGGCGATCGCCCTTTACCTGATGGTGCTCGCCGCGCTCTGGCTGCTGGCGTGGCGGCGTCCCACCTCGGTCATCGGATTCGCCGCGCTCGCTGGGGCGCTCACGGTGCTCGCCTCGCCGCACGCGCTGCCCCACGATCTGCTCATCCTCGCGGTGCCGGCGTGGCTCGCGATCGTCCTCTCCCGCGAGGGCGCGTTGCCAAGTCCGTTTCCAGGCTTGCTCGCGATCGACATCGCGCTCCTGATCGACCTGCGCGGTCTCGGCGTGCCGCTCGGGCCCATCGTCATGACCGCCGTCGTCGCGTGGTACGGGTGGCAGTTCAGGCAGCGGGCTGAGCAGCGGCGCCAGTCACCGCTTGGTCGGGCCGCCTGACCGATGCCGCGACACGCTCGTGCCGGAGCATCCGCAGCAACAGCGTCCAGAGCAGCAGCAGGCCGAGCAGCTTGACGGAGGTGCCGGCGAGCACCAGCGCCGCCTCGGTCGACGAGTGGACCTGCATGTCGGCCGGCAGCGGGAAGGCGCGGCGGTCCATCCAGCACATCGCATAGGCGGCGAAGAGCCACCAGCCGTAGCGCGCCTCCGGCCGGCGGACAGTGATCCAGGCGATGCCGGTAGCCAACGGGAGCAGCAGGGTCACGAGGTGGTGCTGCCAGGTCACGCTGCTGACGATCAGCAGCGCGGTGATCAGGGCCGCCACGCTCAGCCGCAGCGTCCAGGCCTCGTCGGCGCGGCCACGCGCCTGCCAGAGCGTGATGCCGATGACGATGATGGCGGCGGCGGCGATCACCACTTTGGCGACCGTCTGGGTCGCGCCACCGAAGAGGCCCGGAGCGAGCTCCGCGATACGGCTTACCAATCCGTCGATCGATCCGTTGTCCCAGTTGGCGGTCCCCAGGCCGATGCGGGGCAGGACGACGGTGAAAAATTGCCAGCTTCCCGGAGCGGCCAGGACGGTGACCACGGTGAGCACGACCAGCATCACGCTGCCCATCACGGCGATGCGCCAGCGGCCCAGGCGCGCGAAGAGTGGGATCAAGAAGATCGGCGAGACCTTGAGCGAGGCGGCGGTCGCGATGAAGGCACCAGCCAGACCGGTGTGGCGTCGCAGCGCCGCCCACAGCGTGGCCGTGATCAGCAGCAGCCAGACGGTAGCGACCTGCTGAAACTTGAGGTTGAGGTAGACCGGCATGAAGCCCAGGCTGGCGAGCAGCAGCAGGCGGCGGCCACCGCGGCTGAGCTCCGGGTGGATGCGCAGGATGAGGAGCAGCGAACCGATGAAGGCGGCCTGC
>DATNNA010000227.1:0-5742 GCA_035602075.1 Binatus sp. (SeqCode)
CGGTTCGAATACCACATCGCGATTCGCCGCGGCATCCCTTCGAGCCCCAGGAAGTGCATCGGCATGAAGGTGAGGTTGAAGCCGAGTAGCTGCAGCCAGAACTGGATCTTGCCGAGCGACTCGTTCAGGTAGCGGCCGGTCATCTTCGGAAACCAGTAGTAGAAGGCGGCGAAAACGCCGAACACGCTCCCGCCGAAGAGCACATAGTGGATATGCGACACCACCCAGTAGGTGGCATGGATCTGGTAGTCGACCGCCAGCGATGCCATGAACACGCCGTCGACCCCGCCCATGAGGAACATCAGGACGAAGGCGACGGCAAAGAGCATCGCCGCCGTGTACTTGATCGAGCCGCCCCACAGCGTGGCCAGCCAGTTCAGCACCTTCACTCCGGAGGGAACCGCGATCAGGGCGGTGGTCGCCATGAAGAATTCCTGCAGAGCCAGCGGGAGTCCGGTGGTGAACATGTGGTGGGCGAAGACCATGAAGCCCAGCACGCCGATGGCCGCCATGGAGAAGGCCATCGCGCGGTAGCCGAAGATCGGTTTCCGGCTGAACACCGGGATGATCTCGGAGACGATCCCGAAGGCGGGCAGGATCATGATGTAGACGGCCGGGTGCGAGTAGAACCAGAAAATGAACTGGTACAGCAGGGGATCCGACCCGTGGGTGAAGAAGTGGGTCCCCAGCTGGCGGTCCATCAGCACCATGCCGAGCACGCCGGCGAGGAAGGGGCTGGCCAGCAGCGTCAGCGCCGCCGTGATCTCCATCGCCCAGACGAATAAGGGCAGCCGGAACCACGTCATGCCGGGCGCCCGCATGTTGTGGATGGTCACCAGGAAGTTGATCGCGCCCATGATCGAGGAGATCCCGAGGATGTGCAGCCCGAGGATCCAGAGGTCCTGGCCGATCCCGATCGCGTACGCTTTCTCGGTCAGCGGCACGTAGCCGGTCCAGCCGGCGGCGGCCGCCCCGGTTTTGGTCAGGAGCCCGCTGTACATCGTCAGGCCGCCGAGCGGGATCAGCCAGAAGGAGAGGGCGTTGATCCGCGGGAAAGCCATGTCACGGGCGCCGATCATCAGCGGCACGAAGTAGTTCCCGAAGCCCGAGAAGACGGGGATGATCCAGAGGAAGATCATGGTCGTCCCGTGGAGGGTCATGATCTCGTTGTAGGTTTGCGGCGCGAGGAAGTGATTGTTGCCGACGGCGAGCTGAGTGCGCATCAGCAGCGCAAAGATGCCGCCGACCAGGAAGAAGGCGAACGTCGTGTAGAGATAGAGGATCCCGATCTTCTTGTGGTCGACCGTGGTCAGCCACGACACGATGCCACCGGCCGGGCGGGTTTCGCTCCGCGGTAGGGCGATGCTAGCCATATGCCTCCTTCATCCTCCGCTCACGGTGACGGTTCCCCGCATGTTGTTCGCCTCGTGGAATTTGCACAGATACGTGTAGGTGCCGGGCTTCGTGAACTTGACCTCGAAGGTGTCGCCCTGGTTCATGGGGTCCGAACTGGGCACCGCCTGGTTGTCGAAGACGACGTTGTGGACCAGCACACCGTTGTTCTTCCACTCGATGACGTCGCCCACCTTAGCGGTCACCGTTGCCGGCTCGAATTTCAGGGCATCCGTCTCGCCGACGTTGACGCCGGCGGGCACCCCGCTCACGGTCTCCGCCGCGGCACCGCCGGGTGGCGCCGCGCCGCTGAGAAAAGCCTGGTAGTCCGCGTCCGACACGGCATCGACTTCCAGGAGCATGGAGAAGTGATTCAGCCCGCAGAGCTCATTGCATTGGCCGAGGTACTGGCCCGGCTGGCTGGCCTCGATCCAGCCGCTGTTCTGAAAGCCGGGCTTGGCGTAGATCTGCCCTCCCAGGCGTGGCACCCAGAAGGAATGGAGCACGTCTTTGCTCGTGACCTGAAGCCGCACGACCTGGCCGACCGGGATGGTCAGCTTGGTGACGCTACTCCTGCCGTTCGGGTATTTGAAGGACCATGCCCACTGGATGCCGGTCACCTGGATGGTCTGCTGTGGCGGCGGCCCGTTTCGCACGTAATCCATCCGCAGCGTGGTGCGGATGAACAGAAACGACACGATGACCACCGGGATGGCTGTCCAGAGGATCTCCAGGCGGGGGTTGCCGTGCACCTGGGCCGGCTCGCGATCGTCCTTGCGCCGGAAGCGCAGCGCGGCGTACACGAGGAGTCCGCCCACGATGACGAGCACCACCATCGCGATCCAGAAGATGCTGGTGTAGACGCTGACGATGTCGCAGGCGTTCGGGCCGGCGCAATCCAGCGGACCGACATTGACCGCAGGCACGCTCACGACAGTGTACCGACCGGCGGCGTCATCATCGGTGGAAAAGCCACCACCGCCCACCCGGTTGCCGCTCGCCGTTGCGTTCCTGCGCCGTCCGGCGGGCGTCGTGCATGGCGTCGTACCAGAAGGTCAGCGCCAGCAGGAAGGTGCTCATGAAGACCAGCAGCGAAAACATTTGCAGCAACAGCGAGAGCAGCACCATCGCGCTGCCGCGCGGCTTCCAGAATGCGAGCAACTCGCCGGTGGCGCCCGGGATATTGAGGGTCACCAGGAAGAGGCCGACCACCCCAACAAGAAAGATCAGGGCTTTCCTCGGTTGACGGTTGTACAGCTGACCAAGACCCGGCACCGCCGAGAGCCAGGTTGCCAGCCGGACACTCGCCCGACGTTGGGGCGGCGTCAGGACCGGTGGACGGTGAAGCTCGACCACAGGCGCTCGACGGGCTACCGCTGGAACATGCGGTAGCAGTAGTAGGCGACCAGTAGCAGGGTGCAGACGCCCCAGATCAGTACGAAGAAGAAATCGCCGGCCCCCGGGTCACGAGAAAGGTTGATCAGCTCGACGAGGGCGGCCGCCATCAGCCGCCCGCCTTATGGGCCTTGGTCACGTCCAGCAGGTTCTCGGCGAGGATCACGAGCGCGGTGAATCCCACGAGCACGGCGAAGGCGAGCGCCGTCCCGATCAGGTTCTTCAGTTGCTGGCGTCTCATGGCTGGCTCGTGTACTGCTGCCACATCCGGATCCAGTGGACCAGCAGATTGATATTGTCGTTGAGCGGTTGGGGAAGGAGCTTGTTGACGCCCCACGCCGGCATGATCGTCCCCTTGTGTTCCTCGCCCGTGCTGCCCAGGAAGATGCAGCGGTAGTAATAGTCGTCGTTGAAGAAGCCCAGCCGGTTCTGGTCGTTGAGCGGCGGCCCCTTACCGCCCTCACCCGTCGCCCCATGGCATTGCGCGCAATTGTTCTCGTAGAGCTTCGGCGCATTGTTGAAGGTCCCAAAGGGGTCCGCGACAAGGTTCTGATGAGCGCCCGCCTGGTCCGTCGCCTGGCGGTTGCCGTTGTGGCAGATGATGCAACCGCTCTCATCGATCCCCAATCCCTTGTAGGCATTGGGGATGAAGCCGGTGAGCTGGGCGACGATGGGCTTGTTCGTCGAGGGGTCGGTGACGACCTTGCCGTTGGCGTCGAGCACCGAGTAAGGCACCATGAGTGGGTCGAAGCATTTGGTGGCGGCGGCCGGAGCCGCTGCGGGCGGCGCGGCTGGTGACGCCGCCGGGCTCGGGGAGGCCGTCGCCGGCGCCGCCGATGAGGAGGGCGAAGGCGATGCCGAGGGCCTCGCCGACGGACTAGCGGCCGGACTCGCCGACGGGCTGGGCGCCGCCTTTGGCGGCCCGCAGATCAGGGTCTCCTGGCCGTACTTGGCGAAGACGGCGTCGCTAATGACGGATGGATGGGCCGTGGAACCGGGTTTCTCGGCCGCAAGTCGCTCCGCCGCTTTTTGCGGGCCGATCTTCTGGATGTCGGGCACGTGGCAGGTAATGCAGCGCTCGACCATGAACTGCCCGTTGACCTGGACCTTGGGAAACAGCTGCTGCACCTCGATGGGAAAGTCCTGACCGTACTTCGCCGCGTACTTCTGCTGGTCGGTCACCCACGGCCGGCTGAGGTCCTGGTAGAAGGCGAAGCCGAGCAGCACCAGGAAGGCGGCGCTCACCACCAGGAAGGCGCGCCCTAGCACGGCTTCCCGCCGCAGGTCTGCGGGTTGCCGAGCACCCAGCCCCAGTCCCACACGAACTCATGGCCGCGGAAGAAGGTGCCGATGATGACGAGTGCCACCACGATCGTGGTGTAGAGCGCGAACAGGATGATGGCGACTTTCCTTTCCGATGGCCGCCGGCTCGGGTTCCGATCCAGGAAGGGCACGAGGATCATCAGCACGATCACGAAGGTTGGGAAGGCGACGCCCGCCATCAGCGGTGGGAAACGGGAGAGCAGCTCCTGCAGGCCGAGGAAGTACCAGGGAGCCTTGGAGGGGTTGGGGGTCATGCCAGGGTTCGCCTTGCCCAGCAAGGGCGCCTGCAACCAGATCGAGACGATGATCAGGAAGACGGTCATGGCGACCGCGACGATGAACTCTTTGAAGACGAACTCGGGGAAGGAGACGACCATCTCGTCCTCGCTGTCGTCCCGCACGGTCGACGGCACCTCCGCCTGCCGGCGACGCTGTTCCACCCGCTCGCGGGCCGCGATCCGGTCTTTTGCCTCGGTAGCCATGGCTAAGCTACAGCCCCCCGCTGAAGCCGTCTTTTCGGACTCGCCAGAAGTGGACGACCATCAGCAGGAACGCCGCCAGCGGCAACCCCACGACGTGCAGCACGTAGAAGCGCAGCAGCGCATTGTCACCGACCACGCGCCCGCCGATCAGCAGGTAGCGGGTGTACGGTCCGGCGATGGGGGCGTACTTTGCCATGTTGGTCCCTACCGTGACGGCCCAGATGGACAGCTGGTCCCAGGGCAACAGGTAGCCGGTGAAGCTCAACAGCAGCGTGATCAGCAGCAGCAGCGTGCCGACGCCCCAGTTGAACTCGCGCGGCTTCTTGTAGGCGCCCGTCAAAAAGACGCGCGCCATGTGGAGCCAGACCGTGATCACCATCGCGTGCGCCGCCCAGCGGTGCATGTTGCGGATGACGCCGCCGAAGGTGACCACGAACTGCAGGTCGCGCATGTCCTGATAGGCATGCTGCGTGGAGGGCACGTAATAGAACATCAGGAAGAGCCCGGTGACGGTCAGCACGATAAAGAGGAAGAAGGACAGTCCGCCGAGGCAGAGCGTGTACGACATCCGGATCCAGGAGCGCCGTACGCGGACCGGGTGGATGTGGAGGAAGAAGTTCGTGAGTGCGGTGCGGGCCGCGATCTTGTCGGTGAGCGGAAGACCGTGGCGGAAGACCGAGCCAACCATCTGGCCGATGATGGTGAACATCTCGTCCAGCGCCGCACGGATAACGGTCATGAACCCTCCTGGTTAGCTGATCAGACTTTCAGGCGGAACGTGCGATCCACGATGACAGAGCGATCGATCAAGAGTTTCCCATCCGGGGCCACCTCGACGTGGACCCGGTCCATCGGACGGGGCGCCGGCCCGAAGAAGTTGATGGCGTCCCGGAAATAGCGGCTGCCGTGGCACGGACACTTGAAGCCGGGCAGCGCCGCGTTGGCCTTGGTCGCCTCCTGGCCCGTATCGGGGTCCCTGGCGATCGCCGTGCCCGCATTGACCAGGTCACTGGTGACGTCGTCGAAGTAACGGGGCGTGCAGCCCAGGTGGGTGCAGATCAGGCTGATGGCATAAAAACCGTTCGGATCGTGGTTGATGACGACCCGCTTGTCGATCAGGACGGTCGTAGACCCAACCGCGTAGGTGCCG
>DATNNA010000228.1:0-3207 GCA_035602075.1 Binatus sp. (SeqCode)
CACGGCCGGCCGTTATCGACTGCTCGGTCCCGACGGTGAGCTACTCGCCTGGGGCGAAGCGGACGCCACCCGACGAATCCAACCGCGCGCGGTCTTCTTGGGATGACGGCCGTCAGCTTCGGCTTTCCCGCCCCAGGGACGCTCGGGCCGAGTCACGCGACGATCGGCAGCTTCGACGGCATTCACCGCGGCCACCAGGCCCTGTTGAAGCCACTCATCGCCGGCGCCCGTGCGGCAGGTGCCGCGAGCGTGCTGGTGACCTTCGAACCGCATCCGCGGTGCGTGATCGACCCGGATCATTGCCCCGCGAACCTCACGACCCTCGACGAAAAAACGTGGCTGCTCGACCGGCTCGGCCTCGACCACGTGGTGGTGATCCCCTTTACGCCGCAGCTCGCTTCCCTGAGCGCCGCGGCGTTCATGCAGCGGCTCCTGCGCGGAATGCAAGTTCGCCACATGGTGGTCGGTGAACATCACCGGTTCGGGCACGGCCGGCGGGGGGACTCCGCCTTGTTACGCCGCTTGGGTACCCAGCACGGCTTTACCGTCGAGGTCGCCCCCACGTTGCTGCGCGGCGGAGAAGCCATTAGTAGCTCGCGGATCCGCCGGCTGGTGCTGCTCGGGCAGGTCCGGGCCGCCGCCCAATTGCTCGGTCGCGACTACCTCATCCGCTCCACGGTGGAGCACGGCGCCAAGCGCGGTCGCCAACTCGGTTTCCCGACGGCGAACCTGCGAATCGCCCCCAACAAGCTGATCCCCCCGAATGCGATCTACGCGTCCCGAGTCGACATCGACGGTCAAACCTATGGCGGTGCCACCAGCATTGGCTTCCGGCCAACCTTCGGCGGGAACACGCTCACGGTCGAGGTCTTCGTCCTCGACTTCGACGGTGACCTGTACGACAAGCTGATCACCGTTTGGTTCGTGCAGCGGCTGCGGGCGGAGAAGCGCTTTGCCACCGTACCGGCGTTGCAGCAGCAGATGACGCGCGACGTGGAGAACGCCAGACGGATCCTCACCCCCTCGTAATCGTCAACCCGGCAGCGGGTGGCGGGCGAGCCCGCGGCTTCTGGCGCCGCTGCGCGATCGCGTGCGCCGGCATGGCCTTCGAGGTCGTCGAGACCTCGCGCCGCGGCGATGCCGCCGACTACGCAGCGGCGGCCGGCGATCGACTGGTGGTCGCCGTGGGTGGCGACGGCACCGCCCATGAAGTCGTCAACGGCCTCTTGCGACGCTCGCCGTCGAGCCCACCGCGGGTTGGATTCCTGCAGCGCGGCACCGGCGCCGACCTGCGCCGCAGTATCGCGAGCCCGCGTCGCCCCGAGGACGTCGCCGCCTGGCTGACCACGGATCGCTGGCGCCCGCTCGACGCCGGCCGGCTCTCCACCTCCACCGGGCGGCGCTACTTCATCAATGTCGCGGACGCCGGGATCGGCGCCGAGGTCGTGCGGCGGGCGGCACGCGGGCCGGGCGCGTTGGGCGGGACCGCGAATTTCCTGGGCGCCGCGGTCATCAGCCTTCTCCGGCACCGCAATGCCCCCGTGCGGCTTCGGCTCGACGATGGCCCGGTGCTGCAGCGACGCATTCGGACCATTGCCGTCGCGAATGGCGCCTACCTCGGCGGCGCGATGCGAATCGCCCCTGATGCCAGGCCGGATGACGGCTGGTTCGAGGTCGTGACCATTGGGGATGTCGGCCGCTGGCTGGGGATCCGTAGCCTGCCGATGCTCTACCGGGGGACGCACGGCCAGCTATCCCAGGTCGAGTTCGGGCGCGCTCGGCGGGTCGAGATCGAAAGCGAGCAGCCGATCGGCGTCGAAGCGGATGGCGAGCTCGCCGGCACGACACCGGCGGTCTTCGAGATCATCCCCGGCGCCCTCCAGGTTATCGATTGGCGACCTTCGGGTATACTCACCCCTGACCGTGCGCGAGTGTCCGACTAGCCAACGGCACTCGGGCAAGCGAATTTAGGAGGTACACCGACTGGCAACAAGCATCAAGGCGGGCGTGATCGAGGCGAACCGCCTCAACGAGAAGGACACCGGGTCGTCCGAAGTCCAGATCGCGATCTTCAGCGAACGGATCAATCACCTCACCGACCATCTCAAGACGCACGCCCACGACCACAACTCGCGGCGCGGGCTGCTCCAGCTGGTCGGCAAGCGCCGCCGGCTGTTGAACTATCTGCAGCGCACCGACATCGAGCGCTACCGAGCGATTATCGCCAAGCTCGGGCTCCGGAGGTGATGGCCTAACGCCATAAACCGCTTGCCCGGGCGGGGCCACCTCGCAGAGGGTTAGAGATTGGTGTACGGAGAAAGGGTTCCTTTTCTTCGAGCCCCAACCCCTAACCCGCAAGACCGGAACCGCCTGGGCCGATTGCCGATCATTTTTTCGTGCCGCGACTTGCGCGGCCCCAGGAGGAATCGTGAATACAACACAACTCGAAATTGGTGGGCGGACGCTGACGGTCGAGACCGGTCACGTAGCCCAGCAAGCATCCGGCGCGGTCACCGTGCGGATGGGCGACACCATGCTGCTCGTCACCACCGTCATGGCCGCGACGCCGCGGGAAGGGATCGACTTCTTCCCACTCACCTGCGACTACGAGGAGAAGCTCTACGCGGCCGGCAAGATCCCCGGCGGATTCATCCGCCGCGAGGGACGTCCGAGCGAGCAGGCCATCCTCAACAGCCGCTTGATCGACCGGCCGATTCGCCCGCTCTTCCCCAAGGACTTCCGCAACGACGTCCAGGTCGTCGCGACTGTGCTGTCGGTCGACCAGGATGCCGACCCCGCAACCATGGCCATCAATGGCGCCTCGCTGGCGCTGTCGATCTCGCCGATCCCCTTCCAGGGCCCGATCGGTGCCGTCCGCATCGGCATGCTCGACGACCAGCTGGTCGTCGGTCCGCCGATCAACCGACTGGCGGAGAGCAAGCTCGACCTCGTCGTAGCCGGCACCCGGGAGGCCATCATCATGGTGGAAGCCGGGGCCAAGGAAGTGCCCGAGGAAACCATCGTCGAGGCGCTGCGCCTGGCGCACCGCGAGATCGTTCGCATCTGCGAGATGCAGGATGCCTTCGCGCGCGAGGTCGGTAAGCCGAAAGTCGTGGTGGCGGAAAGCCCCAAAGACCCCGAAGTCGACGAGGCGGTCGACCGCTTCCTGTCCGAACGGCTCGACCAGGCGCTCTTCAATCCCAACAA
>DATNNA010000229.1:0-7127 GCA_035602075.1 Binatus sp. (SeqCode)
TTGCAGCTCCCGCATGAAGATGTCGGCCAGCTGGTCCTCGTCCAATCGCGTGGTGTAGGGTGCCGAAAACTGGTCTTTGTGCAATCCGGTGGCGGCCACGATGTGCACGCCGCTGCGGCGGCTGAGCGCCACGAGTCCGTCAAGGTCCCGGCCGTAGTCCACCGGCGTGACCTCGACGACGGCGTTTCCCCCCGCCGCTTTGAACGCTGCGAGCTCGGTGATGGCGGCTTCACGATCGTCCAGCACCAGGTCGGGGTCGGCATCGCCGACGCTTCCAGGCGGACGGCAGAGGAGGTGTTCATGGCTCACCGTCAGGCCGAGGCCGACCGCCGGGACCGGGCCGAGAACCGTCTGCACCATGCTCATCGGTACACCCCAGAGTAAGCTGCTGCGTCAGGGATGAGCGGCCGTCTTACGAGGACATGAACCGGGGCAGGTCGAGCGCGCCGCTCGCGTGCTGGCGGAGAGTGGGGTCCGGTTCATCGAGATCACGTGCACAGTACCCGACGTCATGGGCGTGATCGAGCGGTTGAACGGCCGCGTCGGGGGTCCGGCGTATCTTCACGATCTTGCGGGTCCCTACCCGACCCTGCGCATGATGCCCTCCGGTGGCATCGGTCTCGACGATGTTTCTGCCTACAAGCTGCCATGCGTCGCGTCGATTGCCCTCGGCAGTGAGCTCGCACCCGCGGCAGCGATCGCCTCGGGCGACTGGGATGAGATCAAACGCCGGGCGGCGCGCGCGCTGGCCGCGTGGGCGCCGAGCCCATGAGCGTTCTGGCCGGCAAGGTCGCGATGGTCACCGGCGCCGGGGGCGGCATCGGCGGCGCGGTGGTGACCGCCTTCATCGCGGAGGGCGCCCGAGTCTTTGCCGTCGACCGCGACGTGAGCGGCATCCCGCCGTCGCCCTCGGTTGAATCTCTTGCGTGCGACGTCACGGATGCGGCCCAGGTCGGGGCGGCGGTCGCGCAGTGCCGCAGCCGATTCGGCGCGCTCAACGTGGCGTTCAATGGTGCCGGCATCAGCGGGCGGCGATTTGGCGACGGTCCCGTCGATACCTGCACGGATGAGGGCTGGCGGGCGGTCATCGACACCAACCTCACGGGCGTCTTTCATTGCTGCCGCGACCAGGTGCGCGCCATGCTGAAGGATGGCGGCGGCGGGACCATCGTCAACCTGGCGAGCGTCCTCGGCCTGGTCGGCGGCGACGAGGATTTTGCCACCCACGCCTACGCGGCCAGCAAGGGCGGCGTCATCGCGCTCAGCCGGGCGATCGCGGTGACGTATGCGCGTCGCGGGATCAGTTGCAACGTCATCGCGGCAGGACTGATCGCGACTCCAATGAGCCAGCGCGCGCAGAACGACCCGAAAATCCGTGCCCGCCTTCCCGAGCTACAGCCGCTGACCGGCGACTTTGGCAGGCCGGATGATGTCGCCGCGGCCGCGGTTTACCTGTGCGGGCCTGGCGCGCGCTTCACGACCGGCGCGGTGCTCACGCTCGATGGCGGATGGACGGCGCGCTGACGTCTCGTCACCTCGGGCTCGACCTGGGCGGGACTTACGTGAAGTGGGTCGTCGTCGAATCGAGTCCGCAGGGCACACGTACTGTGGCCACCGGCAAGGCGGCCACCAACGCCAACGGAGGGCCAGGCGGGGTGGTGGACCAGCTTGCCGAGCTCGGGCGAACAGCCGCCGCGGAGGTCGGCAGCGTGACCTCGGTCGGCGTCGGGGTTCCGGGTCTCCACGATCCGGCGACGGGCCGGACCCGCTTTCTGCCCAACATTCCGGGCGACTGGGCCGGCGTGCCGGTCGTCGATCCGATCCGGACGGCAGTCGGCGTCCCGACCGTGCTGATCAACGACGCGCGTGCGTTCGCGCTGGCCGAACTCCGCCTCGGCGCGGGACGGGGGGCGCGGTCGCTCATCGGCATCGCGCTCGGCACCGGAGTGGGCGGCGGCGTGGTGATCGACGGCCGGGTGCACTTTGGTCACGACGGCACGGCCGGGGAGATCGGGCACCAGACCATCCTGCCGGATGGTCCGTTGTGCGGCTGCGGGAACTATGGCTGCCTCGAGGCACTTTGCCGCGCTTCGGCGATATCCGCCGCCTGTGGGTGTGCGAGCGTTGAGGAGGCGGTGGCACGAGCGCGCGACGGCGACGAACGTGCCCGCGCGGGGTTCGCACTCATCGGGCGCTACCTGGGCTTGGGGATCAGCAACGCGGTAGTCCTCATCACGCCTGACGTCGTCGTCATCGGCGGTGGGACGGCGGGGGCCGGTGATCTCCTACTCGACCCGATCCGCAGGGAGCTGCAAAAGCGCATCCACGTGACCAACGTCGACCAGGTCCGCGTTGTCCTCACGGAGCTGGGTCCGTGGGCGGGAGCGATTGGCGCCGCCATCCACGGCGCCGATTCGGTGCAGAATATCGGTCTGAGGAGGGGCCCCTAACGTCCGGGGTGGAGGTGAATCCATGAAGCTCGGCCTGATGACCGCGGCCTTTCCGACGCTCACGCTCGAGCAGGTTGCCGAATGGTCGGCGGCGAACGGGTTTGAGGCGCTGGAAATCGCCTGCTGGCCCGCCGCCAGCGGCGAGCGCCGGCGGTACGCGGGCGTCTCGCACATCGACGTCGATCACCTCGACGAGCGAGCGGTACGTGACCTGATGAACCGCCATCGCCTCGCCATCTCCTCGCTCGCCTATTACCCGAACAACCTCGACCCGGACGCTGCGACGCGGCAGGCGGCCCACGAGCACCTGCGCAAGGTGGTGGTGGCCGCGCAGCGACTCGGGGTTGGCGTAGTCGGCACCTTCATCGGCCGCGACCAGCGCCGATCCGTGACCGAGAGCCTGGCCGACTTCCGCAAGGTGTGGCCGCCGCTGGTCCGCTTTGCCAGCGAGCACGGGGTCAAGATCGCCATCGAGAACTGCCCGATGATCTTTAGCGAGGACGAGTGGCCCGGCGGAAAGAACCTTGCCTACTCGCCGGCGCTCTGGCGGCAGATGTTCGAGGCGATCCCCGACCCGAATTTCGGTCTGAACCTCGATCCCTCGCACCTGGTCTGGCAGTTCATCGACTACGAGCGTGCCGTCCGTGAGTTCGCCGACCGGATCCTTCATGTCCATGCCAAAGATATGGCGATCGACCGGGACGGGCTGTTCGAACAAGGCGTGATGTCGCTTGGCATGGGCTGGCAAATTCCCAAACTGCCCGGTCTGGGCGAAATCCATTGGGATCGGTTCATCAGCGCGCTCTACGGCATCGGCTATAACGGCGCGGTGTCGGTCGAACACGAGGATCGCAAATTCGAGGGCGATGTCGACCTCGTGAAGAAAGGCTTTGTGCTCGCCCACAACACGCTGCGCCCACTCATCGTCTGACAGGAGGGTTCATGGCCTCACTCTTCGACCGGCTGACCTACACGCAGATCGCCAAGTCGATCGACCACTCGCTGCTGCGGCCTGAGCTCGATGACGCCTTCATCACCGACGGCTGCAAGCTGGCGGTCCGCTACGATGTCGCGTCCGCGACCGTTCGTCCCAGCGATGTGGCGCGCGCTCGCACGCTGCTCGATGGATCGAATGTCAAGGTCGGCACGGTTATCGGCTTTCCTCACGGCAGCTCCACCACGGCCACCAAAGTCTTCGAGGCCAGGCGAGCCCTGGAGGAGGGCGCGACCGAGGTCGACATGGTGATCGACATCGCCGCCTTACGATCGGCGCGCGACGACCATGTGCGCGAGCAGATCGCCGCGGTCGTCGAGGTCGCGCACGCGTCGGACGCGATCGTCAAGGTGATCATGGAGAACGCCTACCTCGACGATGCGCAGAAGGTACGCGGCTGCCAGCTCGCGGAGGCCGCCGGTGCCGACTTCGTCAAGACCTCCACCGGCTTCGCGCCCACGGGCGCGACACTCGAGGACCTCGCGCTGATGCGACGGACGGTATCTCCGCGGGTGCAGGTGAAGGCCGCCGGCGGTGTGCGCACCCTCGACGCGCTGCTGCAGGTTCTGGAGCTGGGCGTGACCCGGGTCGGCGCCACCGCGACCGCGGCCATGCTGGACGACTTCCGCGCGCGAAAGGCAGCGGCGGCCCCCACCCCGACCCTCCCCCGCGAGCGGGGAAGAGAGTGAGCGGGACGATGGTAAAGATCGGCCTGCTCGGCTCCGGTTTCGTCGCGGACTTCTACATGGACGGCCTGCGTGACGTCCCTGGCGCGGAGGTTGTGGCGAATTACTCCCGTTCCCAGGAGCGCGCCCAGGAGTTTGGGCGACGCCATGGGATCCCGCGTCACTACACAACGATGGATGCCCTGTGTGCCGATCCGGAGGTGCAGCTGGTCGTGATCGGGCTGCCCAATCACCTGCACGTCGACGCGGCCCGGGTCGCGGCCGCGGCGAAGAAGGCGATGGTGTGCACCAAGCCGCTGGCGCGCAACGCGTCCGAGGCCGCCGAGATGGTTCGCCTCGCGCGATCGGCGGGGGTGATGCACGGCTACGCGGAGACCGAGGTCTTCTCGCCGGACGTGATGAAGGCGCGCTCCATGATCGAGTCCGGAGCCGTCGGAGATCTCCTGACCATCCGTGCCCGCGAGGCCCACTCGGGGCCACACGCGCCGCATTTCTGGAACGCCGAGGTCGCCGGCGGTGGCGCGCTGCTGGACATGGGCTGCCACACGATCGAGGCCGCTCGCTACCTGTTCGGCAAGGAGCATGCGATCAAGGACGTCTTCGCCTGGGGCGCGACGCTCGTGCACAAGGAGAAGACAACCGGCGAGGACAACGCGGTCCTGCTGCTGCGCCTCGAAGATGGCCGCACCTCGCTGACCGAGGCTTCCTGGACCGCCAGGGGCGGAATGGAGCTGCGCAATGAAATCTACGGCACCAAGGGCCGCATCATCACCGATACCAGCTCGACCCGCGTGCGCGCCTTCATCGAGGAGAGCGCCGGCTATCTGGTGGAGAAGGCCGACGCCGAGACCGGCTGGGTGTTCCCGATTCCGGACGAGGCCCGGGTGTACGGGTATCAAGAAGAGATGCGTCATTTCGTAGAGTGCTATGCGCAAAAGACGATGCCAAGAGAGACCTTCATCGACGGCTATGTGGTGAACTGTGTCATCGATGCCGCCTACGTCTCGATGAAGAGCGGTCACTGGGAACCGGTCACCATCGACCCCAACGTCGTTGGCTAATGCGATGACGACCTGGTTCTCGGCCGCGCGCGCCATCTTCGACCGCATCGAGGCCACCCAGACGGCGGCGATCGAGCGCGCCAGCCAGATCTGCGCCGATGCCATCGCCGCCGATGGGCTCGTCCACCTCTTCGGCACCGGACACTCGCGCATCCCGGTGGAGGAGATGTTTCCGCGCTACGGGTCGTATCCGGGGTTCAACCCGATCGTCGAGCTCTCGATGACCTTTCACACCCAGGTGGTGGGTGCCAACGGACAGCGCCAGGCGATGTTCATCGAGCGCGTCCCCGGCCTGGCCGAGGTCATCCTGCAGAATTTCCACTTCGGGCCACGCGACGCGATGATGGTCTTCTCGGCGAGCGGACTTCCCGCGGTCCCGGTGGAAATGGCCCGGGGTGCGCGACGCCGCGGCCTGCCCGTGATTGCGATCACCTCCGTGGCGCAGTCGAAGGCTGGAGAGGTCCGCCCGGAGGTGGGTACGCGGCTCCTCGACGAAGCGGACATCGTGATCGACCTTTGCACCCCGCCCGGAGATGCGCTGTGTAGCATCGACGGCTTGGACACCCCGGTGGGGCCGAGCTCGACTTTCGCAGCGGTGGCGGTCGCCAACGCGATCAAGGTCCGGACGGCGGAGCTGCTGGTCAAGCGCGGGGCGATGCCGCCGGTGATCACCAGCCCAACCGTCGCTGACGCTCAGCGGTCCCAGGAATTGTTCGACGCGGCGTATCGGGAGCACGCCAGGCGGCTGGCGCGGGTCTTGACAGGAGGTGACTAAGGGAGTAAGAAACGGCAAGGCGCAGGCCGAAATTATTGGAGTTCGTTAAGGAGAAGAGGGAGAAGCATGGCAGATAAGCATTTGTCGCGACGCGAGTTCGTCGGTCGCGCCGGCAAGACGATGGGTGCGGCGGTATTCACATTCGGCGTGGTCGACCTGCTGGCTGCCTGCGGGGGCAGCAGCGCGGCCGGAACCACGAAGACCTACAAAGTCGGCGTCTCCAACACCCTTACTGGGAACGGTTGGCGGGACGAGATGATTTGCTCGATCAAGGCCCAGGGGAAGGCTTCGGGCGTCGTGACGAACGTCACGATCGCCAACCGCAACGGTGGTCCGGCCGAGCAGATCGCGGATCTTCGGAACCTGATCTCAGCCGGGGTGAACGCCATCGTCCTCAACCCGTCCGACCGGGACGCGCTCAACCCGGTGATCAAGGACGCAGCCGCCAAGGGTATCGTCGTGGTCGCGGTCGACCAGGCGGTCTCCGCCCCCGAGGCGTATGTGCTCTCCAATGACCAGGTGAAGTACGGGCAGCTGGGGGCCGAATGGCTGTTCAAGCAACTGAAGGGAACCGGTAACGTCGTCGAGATGCGCGGCATCGATGGAGTGCCCGCGGACACCGACCGCCATCAGGGGTTCACCGCGGCCCTGGCCAACTATCCGAACATCAAGATCGTCGCGCAAACCTTCACCGGCTGGTCGCTCACGACCGGGCCGCAGCAGATCAACGACCTCTTTAGCTCGGGCAAGAAGATCGATGGCGTCTGGACGTCGGGAATCGATGCCGGTATCGTCGATGCCTACCAGACGGCGAAAAAGACTTTCGTGCCGATCGTCGGCGCTGACAACAACAAGTTTGTTGGACAGCTCGTTTCGCTCAAGACGCAAGGGCTGGTTGGAGCGGCGGTGACCAACCCGCCACCCGTCGGCGGCGCCGGCCTTGCCGTGGCACTCGACGTCCTCAATGGGAAGTCGCACCCGAAACTCATCAAGCTCACGCCCGAGGTCTGGGACAACACGACCAGCGCCGGCGTCAGCACGCTGCAGTCGAAGTACGATCAATCGCTCGATCCCTATTACAGCGTCGCAATCAGCGTGGCGCCATACACGACGTACACCAAGGCGCAGCTCGTCGCCTGCCAGTCGTAAGCGACGTAACCA
>DATNNA010000230.1:0-4634 GCA_035602075.1 Binatus sp. (SeqCode)
GTGTTCCCGCAGGCGCCCCTCTACCTGCAGCGACGGGAGTACGAAGGGCGTCATCGATACGCCGACACGCCCGCCGCGTGGCTCGACTACGCCGGCGCGCGCTACGAACTCCTCGATGGAGAGCGGGAGATCGTGCCCGGCGTCCGGGTGATCACCACCCCCGGCCATACGCCGGGCCATCAGAGCGTCGAGGTCGATACCACCGCGGGCCCGGCGCTGCTGACCGGCGATGCCTGCTGGACGGTGAGAATGTTCGAGGGCGAGGCGCCGCAGGAGGGCATGATGGAGGACGTCCCGACCTTCCATCAGTCGCTGGACAAGCTGCGGCGGTTGAAGCCCGCTTCGATCCACTTCTGTCACGACAACCGCACCTGGCGCCGCCCGACACGCGTCTGAGCCGGGCCGCACAAGACGCAGCGATGCATTTGTTGCGGCACGCCCATGGCGCTCTCGCGCCGTGACCCTGAGAATGAGGCGGCATATTCAGGCATCCCGTCGAGCACCTTGTTCCCAGGGGACCGCCTTCCTTCCAGCGAGGACCGCTCCTTAGGTCCTCGTTCGCCCTGAGATCGAGGCGATTGCCTTCGGACTGATTTTGTGCGGGGCGCACGAGGTCCGGCGGCGATTTCCGTGGCCTCTGTCCATTACCTCCGCGGGTCCAGTCATCGGACAATCCCGGAATGAAAATCGATAGTGGCGATACCGCCTGGGTTCTTGCTTCGGCCGCGCTCGTGATGTTGATGACGCCGGCGCTCGGTTTCTTTTACGGGGGGCTCGTCCGCCGCAAGAACGTCCTCTCCACGATCATGCACAGTTTTTTCATCCTTTGCCTCATCAGTGTCCAGTGGGTTCTCTGGGGCTACAGTCTCGCGTTCGGACCGGACAAGTTCCATATCATCGGCGGCCTCGAATGGGTCGGCTTGAACAATGTGGGCTTCACGCCGAACGCCGATTACGCGCCCACCATCCCCCACCAGGCTTATATGGTTTTCCAAATGATGTTCGCCGTGATCACGCCGGCGCTCATCAGCGGCGCGTTCGCCGAACGCCAGCGCTTCAAGGCCTTCGTCCTCTTCTCCCTGCTCTGGGCGACCTTCGTCTATGATCCGATCGCGCACTGGGTCTGGGGCGCCGGCGGGTGGCTGCACAACCTTGGCGCCCTCGACTTCGCCGGCGGGACGGTCGTCCATATCAGCTCCGGCGTCTCGGCCCTGGTGGCCGCCCTCGTCCTGGGGAGGCGGCTTGGCTTCGGCAAGCAGAAGGCCGAGCCTCATGACGCCACCATGACCGTGCTGGGCGCGGCCCTGCTCTGGTTCGGATGGTTCGGCTTCAATGCTGGCAGCGCCCTCGGCGCCGGCGCGCTTGCCACCAGTGCCTTCGTCGTTACGAATACGGCTACCGCGATGGCAGCCCTCACCTGGATGACCGTCAGCTGGTGGCACAAGAAGCAGCCGAGCGTGATCGGTGCGGCCGCCGGTGCGGTCGCCGGTTTGGTCGCCATCACCCCGGCCTCCGGCTTCGTCAACGTGATGGGTGCGATCGTGATCGGGTTTGGGGCCGGCGTCTTCTGCTACCTGGCCATTCAGCTACGGGAGCGGATCCACGTCGACGATGCTCTCGACGTATGGGCCGTTCACGGCATCGGTGGCACCTGGGGTGCGCTGGCGACCGGGCTCTTCGCCACGATTGCGATCAACTCGGCCGCCGCCAACGGTCTCTTCTATGGCAACCCGAAGCAGGTCCTGATCCAACTGGTGGCCATCGGCGCCGCCTGGGGCTGGTCGATCGTCGGCACCTTCGTCATCCTCAAAGTCGTCAACTTGTTCGTCCCGCTGCGCGTGCAAGAGGACGAAGAAATCCTCGGCCTCGATCTCTCGCAACATGGTGAACCCGCCTACGCCAGCATCAACGCGAATTAAGAAGGAGGAAGAAAACCCATGGATGCAACAACCGTCATCGCGGTGATCTGCAGCGTCGTCGTTTTCGCGGGCTGGCTGGTCCTGCCCCATTCGGCGACGACCGCCAAGCAGGTGGCCCTCAGCGAGGAGCGGAATCCCGTCGCGATCTCGGCTTAATACGCGAACGCACGACCGAGAGCTTCGAGGCGGTCTCGTAGCTGAGCGTCAGCTGGCGGGCCGCCCGAAGCCTCATCGTCCGGCCGATCTCATCGACTTCTTCGACCTTGATCCGCGTTCCGGGGTGCAGGCCCCGCTCGTGAAGGTATTGCAGCAGCGGCGGTGCCTCGCGCTGCGCCACCTCTGAGATCCTCGTGATCGTCCCGGTGTCGCCGGGACCCAGGGCTGACAGCCGGAGCTCGTTCGGCCGCATCGTCGAGTGGCCAGGGATCGGGTTGCCGTGCGGACAGGTCTTCGGTCTACCCATCTTCCGGTAGAGCTTCTCCTCCACCACCTGGGACACGGCGTGCTCGAGGCGCTCGGCTTCGGCGTCGGCGGCCACCCAGTCGAGCCCCAGCACGTCGGTCATCCAGCGCTCCACGATGCGATGCCGCCGGACGATGGCGGCCGCGGCCGCATCGCCGCGGGCCGTCAGCTGGATTTCCTTGTGCGCATTCAGCCGGACCATGCCATCACGCGTCATCCGCCGAAGCGCCACGGTCACCGTCGGCCGGCTGACGGAGAGCCAGTCCGCCAGGCGCGCGCTGCGTACCGCTTCGCCTTCGGCCCGGATGTAATAAATCGCCTCCAGGTAGTGGGCAATCACCTCCGAGGGTGGGCGGGAGCGTGTGTTAGCGTTATCTAACTGTGAGCTTCGCACCTGCTAACAACATTAACGCATGAGTCACGCCGCTGCGGCCGCGCTCGGCGCCATCGCCGGCGCCACCATCTTCATCGGCCTTCCCATCGGACGGGTTCGGGGCATCTCGCGGACCCTTCAGGGGTTCTTGAACGCCGTCGCCACCGGCGTGCTGCTCTTCCTACTCTGGGACATCCTGACCCATGCCGTCGCCCCGGTGGAGACCGCCTTAGCCGCCACTCACCACGGCGATCGCAGCTTCGTGGCGCTGGCCCTGATCTTCGCAGCTGGCCTCGCCATCGGGCTCCTCGGGCTGGTCTACGTCAATGGCCGGTTGTTCGGGCGAACCAAGAACGCGCCGCCCCCCGCCCCCCAAACGCTGGCGATGATGATCGCCACCGGGCTGGGCCTGCACAACCTGTCGGAAGGGTTGGCGATCGGGCAGTCCGCGGCCACCGGAGCGGTCGCCTTCGCATTGGTGCTCGTGATCGGCTTTGCGCTCCACAACATCACCGAGGGCTTCGGCATCGCGGCGCCCCTGGCGACCGACGGCGCGGTACCGTCCTGGGGCTTTCTCCTGGTCGCCGGCTTGATCGGCGGCCTGCCGACCTTCCTCGGGACCGTGATCGGCTACGTCTTCACGTCAACCTATATCTATGTGCTCTTCTTAGCACTGGCGGCCGGTGCCATCGTCTATGTCATCAATGAGATGTTTCACATCGGCCGCCGGCTCAACTCGCCCGCGGCGCTGGCATGGGGACTCCTCCTCGGGTTCCTGCTCGCCTACGGCACCGACCTCTTCCTGACCTACGTCTCCGCGTAGATAAACTAGTCGCGCCGTGAACATGGTCTTCGAACACGCCACCCTCCTGGACTGCACTGGCCGCGATCCACAGCCCGATGCGCGAGTGGTCGTGGAGGACGGTCGCATCCGGCGGATCGGCGCGACAAGCGGGCCTGCCGGACCTCGCGAAGCCCGGGTCATCGATTGCCAGGGCCGCACCCTGATGCCCGGGTTGCTCGATGCCCACGTGCACCTGGCGCTCATCGATCTCGATTCCGCCGCCGAGGTCGCCCTACCGCCCGCGGTGCTGGCGTTGCGCATCGCGGGGGTTATCGAGTCGACCCTCGACGCCGGCTTCACGACGGTCCGCGACGCCGGCGGCCTGGACTGGGGATTCAAAGAGGCCATCCGCCTTGGATTGATCCGCGGACCACGAATCTTCATCAGCGGCGCCTTCATCTCCCAAACCGGCGGACACGGTGACCATCGCGACCGAACGTCGCGCGCGAGTTTTCCCAGCGTGCCCGGCCTCGCTTCGGAGTCGATCCTCGCGGACGGGCCGGATGCCGTTCGGTGGGCCGCCCGCGAAGTCCTCCGTCGCGGCGCCGACCAGATCAAGGTGATGGCGAGCGGCGGCGCGGCGTCACCGACCGACGAGCTGGACCATGTCCAGTTTTCGATCGATGAGCTGTCGGCCGCCGTTGAGGTGGCCGGCGCCGTCGGGACCTACGTGCTGGCCCACGCGTACGCCCCGCGGGCGATCCAGAACTGCCTCAAGGCCGGCGTTCGTTCGATCGAACACGGCAACTTCCTGGACGAGGCCACCGCCGACCAGATGCTGGCCGCCGGCGACGTCTACCTGGTGCCGACGGTTATCACCTATGAACTCCTCGCCGCGCGCGAGGCCGGCGACGGTTGGACCCCGGACATGGTGCGCAAGATCCGCCAGGGACTGACCGGCGCCTACGACTCCCTGGGACTCGCCTACGAAAAAGGGCTGCGGATCGGATCCGGGTCCGATGTCCTGGCCGACATGCAGGGCGAGAAAGGCAAGGAGATCGCCTGCCAGGCGCGGGTGATGGGGGCGATGAACGCC
>DATNNA010000231.1:0-3057 GCA_035602075.1 Binatus sp. (SeqCode)
CCGTAGATGATGAGGCCCGCGCGCACCAGGTCCAGCCGCGCCTCGGGAAAGCGGAGCAGCCCGGGCGAATTGGCGGCGTGACTGATGAAGCCGGTGACACCGGCGCGGATCAGGGCGGCGCGGGCGTCGAGAAACACGTGCAACTGTTCTCTGGTGAAGGCGGGATCCCGGTCGGCATCGGCAAAATGGGTCCAGAAGCCTTCCAGCCGCAGATTGGCATCCGCATCGACGTCGATGGCGAGCTTCACCGCCTCCTCGGGCGGGGCGCCGAGCCGATGCATTCCGGTGTCGACCTTGACGTGGACCCCGATCTCGGTCGCGGCGGTCTTGAGCAGCGCCAGGCCCTCGCGGTCGTAGACAGTCAGCGCGAGCTTCGCGGCGATCGCCGCCGAGAGCGCCGACGGCGGCGTGTAGCCGAGGTTGAGGATCGGCTCGAGGATGCCCGCCTTGCGCAGCTCGATTCCCTCCGGCACCGACGACACGGCCAGCCAGGTCGCGCCTCCCTGCAGCGCGGCGCGTGCTGCGGGTACGGCGCCATGCCCATAGCCATCGGCCTTCACCACCGCCATCACCGCTGTCTTGTCACCGACAAGCTGCTTGACGAGGTTGGTGTTGTGGGCGATCGCCGACGGATCGACGTCGGCCCACTTCGTCGCGCCGTGTTCCGTCAGCGCAACCGCTCCATGACGCGCGGGAGCTGCGGTAGAAGGTCGGAGGCGAGCACGCCGGCCTGGCCGAGCGACGCCTCGAGGTCCATCCCCGCGAGACTGTGCAGGTGCACGCCGGTGACCGCTGCCTCGAAGGGCGGCAGCTTCTGGCCCATCAGCCCGGCAATCAGCCCGGCGAGGACATCGCCGGTTCCGCCCGAGGCGAGGGCGGCCGTGGCGATGGGGTTGAGGGTGACGCGGCCGTCCGGTGCCGCGATGACGGTGCCGGCACCCTTCAACACCACGACTTTGTTCCACGCTTTGGCAAAACGCGAGGCGATCCCACGGCGGTCCTGCTGCACCGCGGACGTCTCGAGCCCGGAGAGACGACCGAACTCCGCCGGGTGCGGGGTGAGGACGATCTGCGGCGACAGGCGCGGCAGGATAGCGCGGTGCTCTGAGAGCATGTTGAGGGCGTCCGCGTCGAGGACCAGCGGCGCCGCAACCCGGGGAACGAGATCTTCGATCAAGCGCCGGGTCGACGCATCCCGTCCGAGCCCGGGCCCGATCACCCCGGCGTCGGCACCGGCAAAGCCACGCAGGATGCCGCTCAGCGACGCGTGCCCCACGACCCCCGGCGAGATCTCCGGGACGGGTCCGACGACGACTTCGGTGCACTTCTCGGCGAGGATGGGGTAGATCGATTGCGCGACCAGCAGGCGGACGATGCCGGCGCCCGACCGCGCCGCTCCCATGCTCGCGAGGTAGGCGGCGCCGGTATAGCCTTGCGATCCCGCCAGCACGACCACGGTGCCGAACGTCCCCTTGTGCCCATCGCGGGGGCGGGCGGGGAGCCTGAAGCCATCGGGGAGACTCGAGCCCCCAGCCTTACCCTCCCCCGCAAGCGGGGGAGGGAAATCCAAGTCAGGGATGACGGCGACGGCGACAGCGAAGTGGCCGTCGTGGGCGATGCTCACGTCTACGTTGTGACCGGTCAGCGTGGTTGCCGGAGCAACCCGCACGTGGGGCCGCCCATCGTCGCTGGGCAGAATCTCCACGTCGCGCATGCGGGGTCGGACCACGCCGGTCGGCATCGCCTTGCCAATGGCTTCCTTCGCCGCCCAGCGGCCCGCCCAGCGCTCCGGGCTGCCACCGCAGTAGGCGATCTCCCGGTCGCTGAGGAACTTGTGGAGGAACCGATCGCCGAACCGCTTCTGGGCCGCGACAATGCGCGGAATCGCCGCCACATCTACGCCGACCCGAGGGGTCACGATCCTTACTCTACGGTGACGCTCTTTGCCAGGTTGCGGGGCTGATCGACGTTGCAGCCGCGCTCGCTCGCGACGAAATAGGCAAAGAGCTGCAGCGCCACGACATTGGGGATGGGCGACAGGAACTCGGAAACCGCCGGCACTTCGGTGCGGTCGAGCTGGACGTCGGCGAGCGTTTGATCGCCGTCACTTACCAGTGCCAGCACGGGCGCGTCCCGGGCGATGACCTCCTGGATGTTACTGACCATCTTCTCGAGGGTCGCGGCCTGGGTCGCGATCGCGAAGACCGGGAAATTCTGATCGAGCAGGGCGATCGGCCCATGCTTCAGCTCACCCGCGGCGTAGCCCTCGGCATGCAGGTAGGAGATTTCCTTTAGCTTCAGGGCGCCCTCCAGGGCGATCGGGTAATTGATCCCTCGACCGATGTACATGAAGTTTCGATAGCCGGCGTATTTGCGGGCGAGCGCCTGGAAGGCCTCAGCGCGGTCCAGCACCCGCTGCACGGCGGCGGGCAGGGCTTTCAGGTCGGCGGTCAGGTCGCGCAAGCGCTCGGGCGCCAGCCGGTGACGGACCGCGGCCAGGCGGATGCCGAGCAGGTACAGACAGGTGAGATGGGCGATGAAAGTCTTCGTCGACGCCACCCCGATCTCCGGCCCGGCGTGCAGGTAGATGACGCCGTCGCTTTCCAGCGCCATCGAGCTACCGACAACGTTGGTAATGGAAACCACCTTGGCCTTGCGCTGCCTCGCCTCGCGGATGGCGGCCAGCGTGTCGGCGGTCTCGCCCGACTGGGAGACGCCGATCACCAGGGTGTCCTGGTCGATGATCGGCTGCCGGTAGCGGAACTCCGAGGCCGGCTCGACTTCGACGGGGATGCGTGCCAGGTCCTCGATGATGTATTTGCCGAGAAGGGCTGCATAGTAGGACGTACCGGCCGCCACCATCTTGATGTCGTGAACCTTGAGCAGCTGGCGATCGGTCAGCCCGAACTCTTCGAACGTGACTGCGCCTTCGTCGCTGAGCCGGCCGCGCAGCGCGTTGGAGACCGCCTCGGGCGCCTCGTTGATCTCCTTGGCCATGAAGTGCGGGAAGCCGCCCTTCTGCGCCTGGCTGATATCCCACTTGACCTCGATCACCTT
>DATNNA010000232.1:0-2570 GCA_035602075.1 Binatus sp. (SeqCode)
TGACCGACCTCTTCTACGCGGGCATCCGGCCCGCGATCTCGACCGGCCTCTCCGTGTCCCGCGTCGGTGGCGCCGCCCAGATCAAGGCCATGCGGCAGGTCGCCGGCCGGCTCCGTCTCGACCTCTCGCAGTATCGGGAGCTGGCCGCCTTCGCGCAGTTCGCCTCCGACCTCGACAAGCGCACGCGGGACCAGCTGGAGCGTGGCAAGCGGATGGAGGAGCTTCTCAAGCAGGACCAGTACCAACCGATGCCGGTCGCCCAGCAGGTGATCGTCCTCTTCGCCGGCGGGAACGGCCTTCTGGACGACGTTCCGGTCGACAAGGTGCGGCAGTTCGAAAAAGAGCTGCTCCGGTTCCTGAGCAGCTCGCATCCGGGAATCGAGCAGACGATCGCCAAGGAGAAGGCACTCTCCCCGGATACGGAAAAGCTCCTGCGCGGGGCGATCGACGAGTTCAAGCAGTCGAGCCCACTGGTTCAAAAGGCCGAAGAGAAGCCGGCGGCAAAAAGCGACGCGCCGCCGCCAGATGGAAAGGGACCACTGCAGGCTGCCCGCCGCGCGACCGAGCGCGAGACCAGGAAGGAACGCTAGCGCCAGATGGCCACGCTCGCCGAAATCCGCCGCCGGATCGCCAGCGTGAAGAACACGCAGCAGATCACGCGCGCCATGCAGGCGGTCGCCGCCTCCAAGCTGCGCCGGGTGCAGGCACGCGCGGAGGCGGCCCGGCCCTACGCCGACCGCATGGCCGACGTCCTGGTCGAAGTGGCGAGTCGGGTCACAACCTACAAGCACCCCTTCCTCACCGAGAGGCCCGTCAAAAAGCGATTGCTGATCCTGGTCTCATCTGACCGTGGCCTGGCGGGCGGCCTGAACGTCAATGCCTTTCGGGTGGGGCTCGGCTACATCAGGCAGGGCGACACCGTGCTCGACACCATTGGCCGAAAAGGGCGCGACTACTTCCGGAGGTTGGGGGTGCCGATCCTGGCCGAGGTGTCGGGGATCGGCGACCGGCCGCAGTTGAAGGACATCCTGCCTACGATCACGGTCGCGCGCGACGAGTACTTGCAAGGCAACGTCGACGAAGTCGGGCTGCTCTACACGCACTTTGCGTCGGTCAGCCGGCTGGAGCCGACCGTCAAGATCTTGATCCCGGTCCGCGTCCCCGAGCGGAAGGAGGGACTGCGCATCGACTATCTATATGAGCCGGAAGCGGAGGAGGTGCTGTCGCAGCTTCTGCCGCGCTACGTCGAGGCGCAGGTCTACGCGGCGGTACTCGACAACCTGGCCAGCTTCTACGCGGCCCAGATGGTGGCGATGCGCAACGCGACCGACAACGCTGGCGAGCTGATCGAGGACTTGACCCTGCTGCGCAACAAGGTGCGGCAGGCGACGATCACGAAAGAACTGAGTGAAATCGTGGGTGGCGCCGAAGCGCTAACCGCCGGCTAGCAGGAGGCATCAATGGCAATCGCAGAGAAGGCGGAGAAAAAGCAGGAGAAACCAAAGAAGGAGCGGACCGGGCGTGTCGACCAGATCATCGGTCCCGTCGTCGACGTCGTCTTCGAGGGGCAAGACCTGCCGGAGATCTACCATGCGCTCGAGATCGACCGCGGCAAGCTGGGCCGTCTCGTCCTGGAAGTTCAGCAGCATCGTGGCAACGACGTGGTGCGAACCATCGCGATGGATTCGACCGACGGGCTGGTTCGGGGCACCGAGGTCAAAGACACGGGGGGTCCGATCACGGTGCCGGTCGGCAAGGCGACCCTCGGCCGGATGATGAACGTCATCGGCGAGCCGATCGACGGCAAGGGCAAGATCGAGTCGGAGGTCCGCCTCCCGATCCACCGCCCGGCGCCGCCCGTCAGCGAGCAGGCGACGGATACCGAGGTGCTGGAGACCGGGATCAAGGTCATCGACCTGGTGACCACCTTCGCCAAGGGGAGCAAGATCGGGTTGTTCGGCGGCGCCGGCGTCGGCAAGACCGTCATCGTCATGGAGTTGATTCGCAACATCGCCACCGAGCACCAGGGGTTCTCGGTATTTGCTGGTGTCGGCGAGCGCACGCGCGAGGGCAACTCGCTCTGGCTCGAAATGAACGAATCGGACGTCATCGACAAGACGGCCCTGGTGTTCGGACAGATGAACGAGCCGCCGGGGGCGCGCGCCCGGGTCGGGCTGACCGGTCTGACGCTGGCGGAGTATTTCCGCGACGAGTTCGGTCAGGACGTGCTGCTCTTCATCGACAACGTCTTCCGCTACATGCTGGCGGGCAGCGAAGTCTCAGCCCTGCTCGGCCGTCTGCCGTCGGCGGTCGGCTACCAGCCCACCCTGGCCACCGAGATGGGCGACCTCGAGGAGCGGATCACCTCCACCAAGAAGGGGTCGATCACCTCGGTGCAGGCGGTCTTCGTGCCGGCCGACGATTACACGGACCCGGCGATCGCGACGACGTTCGCCCACCTGGGCGCGACGGTGAGCCTCTCGCGCGCGATCGTCGAGCGTGGCATCTACCCGGCGGTGGACCCGCTCGACTCCTTCTCTCGGTTCCTGACGCCCGACATCGTCGGCGAG
>DATNNA010000233.1:0-3730 GCA_035602075.1 Binatus sp. (SeqCode)
CGCTGCGCCGCTCGCCTTTGGGGTGTTCAACGGCTTCCTGCCGTGTCCCCTGGTCTATGCCTTCGTCGCCGAGGCGACGAGCACCGCCGGAGCGCTTCCCGGCTTTCTCACCATGGCGTCGTTTGGATTGGGGACCTTCCCCGCCATGTTGATGATGGGCGGTGTTGGCCAGGTTCTTGCGCCGGCGTGGCGGCAACGTGGCGTGTGGTTGGCTGGCAGCTGCATTCTGCTGCTCGGCCTGATCACCCTCGGCCGTGGCATCCTGCCGATCGCCGCGCATATTGCACATGGTTGGCCGGGAGGACATCCCGCATGACAGACGATCGCTTGTGCCGCCATTGCTTGCTGACCATCGGGCCGCGCGCGATGCGGCGCACTGTGAACGGCGAGAATTGTGCGTTCTGCTGCTATGGCTGCTGTATCGCCTTTCAGGTGAGGAGCGGGAAGAGTGAAGAGTGGGAGGCGGCCTGGCTCTTGATCCGCCTCGGCGTGGGCGGCTTTCTCTCCATGAACATCATGTTGTTCAGCCTCCTGCTGTATACGGGTGCCTTCACCGGTGTCGATGCGAGGCTGCTTCCTTGGGTTCACCTCCTGCTCTGGATCTTCGCGACGCCAGCTTTAGTCATTCTCGGCGGACCATTCCTTCGCGAGACCTGGCTCGATGGCGTTCAGGGGCGCTTGAGGTCCTCGGCGCTCATCGTTGTCGGCGTCGGTGCCGCCTACATTTATTCGGCTTTTGCCGTTATCGAGCGCGGCACGCATGTCTACTTCGATACAGCCACCATGGTGTTGATGCTGTTCACCGTAGGCCGTTATCTGGAGGCGGCTGGCCGCGCCAGGGCGGCGCGCGACCTCGAACCTCTTTTGGCGGCGGAAAGCGAGTGCGCCACCGTGGTCAACGGCGGGGCGGAGACCCGCCGCCCGGTGCGGGAGGTGGACGCCCGCATGCTGGTTCGGGTCCGGCCGGGGGAGCGCATTCCGGTCGACGGCGTGGTGACCGAGGGGGAATCCCACACCGATGAAGCCGTGATCACCGGAGAAAGCCGGCAAGTTGCAAAAAGCGTCGGTTCGCCCGTGATCGCCGGCAGCATCAATCTCGATGGTCCGCTCCTGATCCAATGCAGTGGCGCGGGAACCACAACCCGTTGGGCACAGATTTGCCGATCAGTTCGGGACGCGCTGGTCCGGCGAAGCCCGACCCAGCGCATTGCCGACCGCGTGGTCGGCGCCTCCGTGCCTGTCGTTCTGGCCCTCGGCGGGCTGACGATGCTTTATTGGGCGCAGTGGCTGCCTCTCGAGCGGGCATTGCTGTTTGGTCTTGCGGTGCTGGTGGTTGCTTGTCCTTGCGCGGTGGGACTCGCCGCGCCGCTTGCGACCTCGCTCGGCATCGGGCGGTTGGCACGCTGCGGCTGCCTGGTCCGCGACCCCGGCGTGCTCGAAGCCCTCGCGCGCACGCGATTGCTCGCCTTCGACAAGACCGGCACGCTCACGTCGGGCAGAGCACATGTTGTTGGAATCGAGAGCGATGGCGCCGGGACTGACGAGGTGATCGCACGGGCCGCCGGCCTGGAACGCCATTCCGAGCATGGCCTTGCCCACGCCATCGCCGTGGCGGCCGCCGCGCGCGGACTCGAGCCGGTCCCCACCCGCGACGTGCGGACCGTGCCCGGCCGCGGCATCTGCGGCAACGCCGAAGGTCAGCCGGTGGCGGCCGGAAGTGGCGCCTTCATGCGCGATCTAGGCTGGTTGCTGCCGCCGGCCCTGGCCGAGCAAGGGCGATCGCGCGAGGCGAGCGGTCACTCAGTGGTCTATGTCGGTTGGGGTGGGCGGGTGCATGCCGTGCTGTCGCTCGACGATACGCCGCTGCCGGAGGCGCGCGCGACGGTCGAAGCACTACGCTACCGCGGGCTGCGCGTGATACTGTTGACCGGCGATCTTCCTGCTGCGGCACAGCGAATCGCAGCCGCGGTCGGGATCGAGACCGAAGATATCCGGGCGGGCCTTGCGCCGGAGGCCAAGTCGGTGGCCCTGGATCGGCTCCAGCAAGCCTACGGCATTGTGGCGATGGTCGGCGACGGCCTTAACGACGGACCAGCTCTGGCCCGAGCGGACGTCGGAATCGCCGTTGGTTCGGCGACAGACCTTGCCCGCGAGACCGCGGCACTCGTGCTGCCCGCCGGTGGGCTTTGGATGCTGCCGTGGGCGGTCGACGTCGCCCGCGCGGTTCGCATGACGATCCTCACCAACCTGATGTGGGCGTTCGGCTATAATTGCATCGCCGTGACCCTGGCGATGCTCGGATGGCTGCAGCCTGTGCTGGCGGCCGCAGTCATGGCCGGATCGAGCATCATCGTCGTATTGAACTCGCTGCGGCTGGAGCGACTGCCGGATCCCATTCCGTCGGCAGCCCCGGATCAATCGGCAGCGGTTGAGAGCGCTCCTACGATGCACACGTCCAGCCTGCCGATTATCGCCGGCTAGGCGATTCCCTGAACGCCACTCATCAGCCGAACACGTCGCGGGTAAAGGCGTCGTACCAGCCTTCCGCTTCACGCGCAGCACGGCGGCGCATCTCGGAGCTTTCGTCCACTTTACTGATAGACGCATGCACGGTTCTGATCGTCCCGGCGAGAGGCTTGTAGCTGATGGCGTTGCTCCATGCGTCGTCTGGGGCGAGAAACGTGTAACAAGAGTTGAACAGATGCGGCGTGCTACGCGAGGATCCTGTCAGTACCGACGCGAGGGCGAAGGCGCACGCCTTAGCTTGGCTGTTCGCGGAAAAGGCGGATTTCGGCATATCGCCGGCGATGATCGCATCGCCCACGAGATGGATGCTGGGTTGCAGCGTCGACTCGAACGTGACCGGATCAACCGGACACCACCCCGAACGGTCAGCGAGACCCATCCGCTGCGCGAGATGCCCGGCCTTTTGCGCAGGGATGACGTTGGCGACCGCAGCCTTGAACGTCTCTTCTGCCGTTATCACCGATCGGGCCTTAACGTCGACCGCCTTGACCCCGCCGGTGAATTCGGCCGGGAGCCATTCTATCATTCCCGGGTAATGGCGCTGCCAGGCGTCCTGGAACAGGTCCTGCCCCGTGAATGTGCTCTTCGCGTCGAGCACAAGGATCTTCGACCGTGGCTTATGCCGCTGGAAATAGGACGCAACCAGGGACGCACGCTCGTACGGGGCGGGCGGGCAGCGGAATGGATCTGGAGGAACGACCAGCACGAAAACACCACCATCCTCCATACTTTGCAGTTGTTTGCGCAGCAGCTTGGTTTGTGCCCCCGCCTTCCATGCATGGGGCATGATCTGCATCGCCGCCGCGTCATAGCCGTCGATGGCACGGTCTTGGAAAGCGATACCAGGAGCCAATACGACGCGGTCGTAGGACAGCTTTGCGCCGCTGCTCAGGCCGACAATCTTCGCCACCGGATCAATCATCGCCGCGGAATCGTGGACGACGGTGATGCCGTATTGCCGCCTCAGGGTCTCATAGCCGTGGGTCAGCGATTCGAAAGAGCGAAGCCCGGCGAGATGGAGGTTGCTGAAGAAGCAGGTCGAGTAAAGTCCGCTCGGCTCGACGAGTGTCACTTCGACCGGTGCGGTGCCAGAGGCCAAATATCGGGCCACCGTTGCGCCGCCCACCCCGCCGCCGATCACGGCAACTTTCGCCTTGGCCTGAGAACGCGCCCTTCGCGGACGGAGCGCTGTCAGCACCGCTGC
>DATNNA010000234.1:0-8970 GCA_035602075.1 Binatus sp. (SeqCode)
GGACATCCCGCTGGGCTCGCGCATCATCTCGGTCGCCGATGCCTTCGAGGCGATGGTGGCCGACCGCATCTACCGGCCGTCTCTTGGCCTGGCCAAGGCCCTGGAAGAGATCAAGACCGGCCGCGGTAGCCACTTCGACCCACGCGTGGTCGACGCGTTCCTCGACCTGATCGCGACCGACACTGTGCACCTGCCCCTGCCGACCAAGGACCAGGGCCAGAAGCTGGTGCCCAACCGCCCCGACGAGCCCGTCCAAACCGCCGCCTGAGGGTTTCTTGACAATTCCCTCCCACGCTTGCGGGGGAGGGTAGGGTGGAGGCTTTCGTCGAGTCCAGTACCGTTACCGTTCAGTGGAAGTCGCCCCTGGCATTTTTCGGCTGGAACTCCCGATGCCGTTCGAGCTAAAGCACGTAAACGTCTACTTGTTGCGCGACGGTGACCACTTCACGCTGATCGACACCGGACTGCAAACGGACGAATCGCGGCAGGTCCTCAACCAGAAGCTGGCCACTCTCAAAGTCCCCATCGGCCGGATCAACCGTATTTTGATCACCCACATCCACCCGGATCACTTCGGCCTTGCCGGGGAGCTGCGTGAACGCTCCGGTGCCGAGCTCGTCATTCATCGGCTGGAAGTCGCGCTGATGGAACCACGCTACGCGCGCGCCGAAGACCTGGTCCATGACGTGGCGAAGTGGTTGAGCATGAACGGAGTGCCGGAGGAGGAGGCCGAGTTCGTCAAGAGCGCATCGATGGCCGCCCGCGAATATGTGTCCGTCGTCGAGCCTGACACGCTGCTGGAGGGCGCCGAACGCCTGCCGGCCGACGACACTGAAATCGAAGTCATCTGGACGCCGGGCCATTCACCCGGCCACTGCTGTTTCTACTGGCCGGCACGCGGTGTGCTGCTCTCGGGCGATCATCTGCTGCCGAAGATCAGCCCGAACATCGGTCTCCATCCACAATCCGGCGCGGACCCTCTGGACGACTACATCGCTTCGCTGGAACGCATTCGCCGTCTCGAGGTCGAGACCGTGCTGCCCGCTCACGGCGATCCCTTCTACGATCACCGCAGCCGGATCGGGGAAATCATCGAGCACCATGAGGCGCGCAAAGCCGCCCTGGTCCGCCTCGCGGGTACGGGGGCGAAGTCTGGCTGGCAGCTGGCGGCCGAGTTGTTCCAGGGCATCATGCAGCGCAACGTCTTCCAGCAGCGCCTCGCTCTGCAGGAGACGCTGGCGCATTGTCAGTCACTGGCGGTCGAGGGCCGGCTGCATAAGATGGTCAGCCGCGAGCTGGTGACCTGGAGGGCCGCCTAAGCTCGCTGGCGCTCGACCTCGGCGACGAAGTCCTGCACGAGTCGCAGCACCGTCGGGAATTGCTCCGAATGGACCTGGTGGCCGGCCGGGTCCAGCACGTGGAGCCGGGCGTTGGGCAGTCCGCGCTGGAGTTCCTCGCCGCGGGCAACCGGCACCATTCGGTCCTGCCGCCCGTGGAGGATCAGCACCGGTTGACGGATTTCGCTCAGCCGGTCGCAGAGGTTGTGCTTTTTGACCGCCTGGTCCTGGCGAACGATGGCGTGAAGCGGCATCTTGCCGAAATGCTTCGCGTCTTCCTGGACCCAGTCCGGATGGTCGGCGATGAAGCGCGCATCGTAGAGATTCGCGTAGCGGCGTAACGGGCCCTCGACAGCCGGCGCATCGGCCAACGGCGGGCGCTCACCACCGCAGTGGGTCGCGCCAAGGATCAGGCTGCGCACCGCGTCCGGATGGGCAAGGGCGAGTTGCTGCAAAATCATCCCGCCCATCGAGAGCCCGAACCAGTGCGCCGATGTTTCGCCGGCATCGCGCAGCACCGTCAGCGCGTCCTCGGCCATCAACGGCATGCTGTACGGTGTGTCGGGCTTGTCGGAAGCGCCAGTGCCGCGATTGTCCAGCGCGATGACTTTGAACTGTGGAGCGAGAGCCGGGATGTAGCGCCACCAGGCCCCCTCGATGGTCGAGGTCCTGCCGCCGACCAGCACCAGTGGCGGACCACTGCCCTCCACGATGTAATGCAGGCGCGTCCCGTCGGCGGCGGTGGCGATCATTCGCGCATTAGCATGATGGTCGAGATGGCAGGGGCGTCGTCACCCGGCAGCGCGGTTCCCGAGCCCGCCTGGCGGGCCCTGCGCGGTCTCGATCCGCAGGTGGAGGACCAGATCGTCACCCTGGCGACCTGCCTGGCGCTGGCGGAGCAGCGCTTCCAACTGCTGTTCGAGGACGTGTTGCCCCGCTTTGCCGAGACGCCGGATGACCTGACCGGCGAAGCCGACGTCCTCGCCGATGCGCACCACGCGCTGACCCTGCTCCAGGAGAGCCTCCACGCGACCTCGCGGCGGATGCTCGACGTGCTCGACCGGGTCAGCCGCGAACTCGGCGAGTAAGACCTAGAGACCCTGGCGGTCGAGCCGTTCCCACGGCGGGTGCTCACTGCCAAGGTCGCGCTTGATGTCGGTGGCGCGCTCGACGATGTCGACGCTGTGCTCGTCGTCTCCTGGCGGTTGCACCTGCCAGGGCGCCGGGTCGTACTGCGAGTGATGGACCTCGGGACGGAATCCCCAGGCCCGCCGCGGCATCACGCCCGCGTTCTGGCGCAGGACGAGCGGTTCGGCCATCGCCGTCTCGTACTCCAACTCGCCGGCGCCGGGGCGCAGCGCCAGGACCAGACCGGTGGCGATCATGGCCACCGTCCAGCCGCCCATGATGATGATCGCCAGGTCGACCAGACTCATCGACTCGCCATTGTAGGCTGCGTGACTCTCGTTTTCGGCGCCTGCAGCATTCGAGCGCCGGTGAAGGCCAGGTAGCAACCGAAGAGCAGGCGCAGGATCGCGTCCGGGCTTGCGAGCGCGAGGGATGCGCCGGCAACCGCACCGACAATGCCACCGGCGGAGAGCCAGGCTGCGGTCTCCAGGCGGATGTTGCCCATCCGAAAGTGGGTGATCGAACCGGAGATCGCGGTCGGGATGATCACCAGCAGCGAGGTCCCCTGCGCCACGTGCTGGGTCAGCCCCATGAGCAGGGTCATGGCCGGGACCATCACGGCGCCGCCCCCGATGCCAAGCAGCCCACTCAGCACCCCGGCGACCGCGCCCACCAGGAGGGCCATGACCCAGAGCGAAATTCCAGTGGGACGCAGGCCGCCGGCGAGGTGCGCATTGGCACCGACCGCACGAAGCACGGAATCGGCGATCATCACCATCCCGGCCGCGACGGCCACGATGCCAAACGCACGACGAAGGCCGACGTCTGAAACGCGGCGGGTCAGGCGGGCGCCGATCACCGCCCCACCGACGGCCGCGATCGCGAGGACGATGCCGATCTCGAGGTCGACCTGGTGTCCACGTCCGAGGATGGTGGCACCGACGATCGCCACTGGCACGATGACCGCCAGTGATGTGCCGTTGGCTTCACGTTGAGGCGTCTTCATGAGGTAGACCATGGCGGGCACCATGACGAAGCCGCCGCCGACGCCCAGCAGGCCGCCCGCCAGTCCGGTGGCCGCGCCGATGGCGAGGAGGCGGGCGACGCGACCGTTCACCGCCTCATCATCGAGACTCAGTTTAGGGGCGAGCCAAGGCCTAAACTGAAGAACAGACCCTGGCAAAGGAGGAGCAGATGGCCACCGCCACCGCGACGTCGCTCAGCAAGCTCGAGTCGATCCTGGGAAACGACGCACAGGACTTGCTCGAGCACGAGTGCAAAACGATCCCGAAGTCGCAGCTGCACCTTCCCGGCCCGGACTTTATCACCAGGATTTTTTCGACCAGCGACCGCCCGACGCGCGTGCTGCGCAGCCTCGAGTCGCTCTTCGACCACGGTCGCCTGGCGGGCACCGGCTATCTCTCGATCCTGCCCGTCGATCAAGGGATCGAGCACTCGGCCGGGGCTTCGTTCGCGGCGAATCCCGCGTACTTCGACGGCGAGAAGATCGTGGAGCTGGCGATCGAGGGCGGCTGCAACGCCGTCGCCTCGACGTTCGGTGTCTTGGGATCAGTGGCGCGCAAGTACGCGCACAAGATCCCCTTCATCTGCAAGATCAACCACAACGAGCTGCTGACCTATCCGAACAAGTTCGACCAGATCCGCTTCGGGACCGTGAAAGAAGCCTGGGAGCTCGGCGCCGTGGCGCTGGGAGCAACGATCTACTTCGCTTCGGCGGAGTCAGACCGGCAGATCCAGGAGATCTCGGCCGCGTTCCACGAAGCGCACGAGCTGGGAATGGCCACGGTGCTGTGGTGCTACGTCCGTAATCCGGCCTTCACCAAGGATGGCGTCAATTACGAAGTGGCGGCCGATCTCACCGGGCAGGCTAACCACATGGGCGTCACCATCGAGGCCGACATCATCAAGCAGAAGCTGCCCGAGACGAATCGGGGTTTCGAGGTCTTCAAGTTTGGCAAGACGTCCAAGGCGGTCTACGACAAGCTGACGACCGATCATCCGATCGACCTCACCCGCTACCAGGTCGCGAACTGCTACATGGGCCGCAGTGGCCTCATCAACTCGGGTGGCGCGTCGTCCGGAGAGAGCGATCTGAAGGAAGCCGTCAAGACGGCCGTGATCAACAAGCGGGCCGGCGGCACCGGCCTTATCACCGGGCGGAAGGCGTTCATGCGGCCGATGAGCAAGGGCATCCAGCTGCTAAATGCCGTGCAGGACGTGTATCTGATGGACGAGGTCACCGTCGCCTAATTCGCGGGTGAGGAGGGTTAGAATCCGCCAATGGCAGCCCCCCGTCTCCGCGCGACCGATTCGGGCCAGGTCTACAACATCGATCTGCCCGAATTGAAGGTGACGCGCGACGACGTAGACGGGATCTATGTGCTGCACGGTCGCGGCTACTTCCAGACGTTCGAAACGCGCGAGGAAGCCTTCGAGCGCAAGAAAGAGATCGACTACAGCACGTTCCGGTAGGCAGGCATTTCGAAGAAAGGGGGAGGCTATGGGAGAGTCAGGAGCAGCGAGCAAGCCGTGCGTTTGCCACATCAAGAAGTCGGGATGGCCGTGGAAGGCGACGGGTAAAGTCGAGGGCGGTCAGCGGGAGGAGAAGTGCCGCATCTGCGGCGCGACGCATATGGTGCCGGCTTAAGGGTCGCCCATCCAGTCGGCCGAGTGGGGGAGGGAGCGGTGGCCGCGGCTCGGGCGCAGGTGCAAGACCCCCTGGAGGTCGGCCCGACGGTAGAGACGCGCGCGCTTGATCCCCTGCCGGTAGCTCTGTAGGACGCCCCGACTGACGTAGGCGTAGAGCGTCGCCGGCTTCACGCCGAGCAGCTCGCACGCCTCGGCGGCGCTCAGGTAGGGCTCCCCGTGGATCTCGATCACGTTCCGCTCAAGCGTACGTGAGTCAACCGTCGCAGTCAATGGATTGCAATATAAATCAACATATGCATACAATAGGTCGTGCTGGATCGGGCCGAGCCAAATCTGCTGCGCCAGGACTTTCCCTATAGCCGGATCCCGCCGATCCGCTTCGAGCCTGATGCCGTCCCGCAGGCGCTCCCCGCGGACATCTGGATCACCGACACGACTTTCCGCGACGGCCAGCAGGCTCGCGCTCCCTACACGGTCGCGCAGATCGTTCGTCTCTACGACCTGCTGAAGCAGCTGGGTGGCCCGGTGATCCGGCAGAGCGAGTTCTTCGCCTACACCCCGGTCGACCGGGAAGCGATCGCGGCCTGCCAGGAACGCCCCGGTCCGGAGGTGACGACCTGGATGCGCGCGTCGCTGGACGATCTCAAGGCCGTCAAGGCCACCGGCGTCAAGGAAACCGGCATCCTGGTGTCGGCGTCGGATTACCACATCTACCTGAAGATGAACCGCACGCGCGGCCAGGCCGCGGAGGATTACGCGCGGGTCGTCAGCGCCGTGATCGACGCCGGCATCCGTCCGCGCTGCCATCTTGAAGATCTGACGCGGGCCGACCTGGACGGCTTCGTCGCGCCCCTTGTCACGTCGCTCCAGGAGTTGGGGCGGCGGGCAGGCGTCCCCGTCAAGTTCCGGCTGTGCGACACGATGGGCTTTGGGCTCCCCTGGCCGGAAGCCGCCCTACCTCGCGGTGTGCCCCGACTGGTCCGCTTCTTCATGAGCAGCCTCGGCGTGGCGCCGGAGCACCTGGAATGGCACGGGCACAACGACTTTCACCGGGGCGAGGTGAACACCGTGGCGGCCTGGCTGTACGGTTGCGCCGCGGCAAATGGCTCGCTCTTCGGCTTCGGCGAGCGGACCGGCAACCCACCGCTGGAAGCACTGGTGATCGATCACATCGGCCTGCGAGGGGAGACACCCGGTGTCGATACCACGGCGATCACGCGAGCGGCAGCCTATTTCCGCGACGAGCTGGGGACGCCGCTGCCGGCGAACTACCCGTTCGCGGGGGCGGGCTTCAACGTGACGAGTGCCGGCATCCACGCCGACGGCCTGCTGAAGAACGAGGAGATCTACAACATTTTCGACACGACACGCATCCTCGACCGGCCCCTCGGGATCACGGTCAACGACCGGTCGGGGCTGGCTGGGATCGCCTACTGGGTCAATACGACCATGGGGCTCAAGGGCGCCGCCCAGGTCCGCAAGGACGACCCCCGGGTGGAGGCCATCCACCGCGAGGTTGAGCGCCAATACCAGGCCGGCCGGAGCACGGGATTCTCTCCCGACGAGATGCAGACCCTCGCCCGGTTGCATTTCGGCAACACCCTGGCAACGAGCACGCGCAGCTAACAAGTTGCCCGGAGCGGGGCAGTTGATGCTGTGAGGCACCCTCCCGATGAGCACCGAAGGCGATCTGACGCCGGCTTCACAGCCCGATCCCGTCCCGCCGGGCGTCCCCGCGGTTGCTCCCGTGGCGCATCAGCCCTGGTATCGGCGGCATCGGCGGCTGCTGATTCCGGCCGCGGCCGTCCTCGCCCTCGGCGCCCTGAGTGCGGCCGCAGTGTTGTTGCTTGTCAAACCCAACGGGACGGTCGAGAAGATGGTGCCCGCGAGCGCGGACGTGATCGCGGTGGCGAACCTCGACCCTTCCGTGACGCAGAAGGTCAACCTCCTGCGTGCCGTCCATAGCTTCCCCGACTACAAGACCGACAAGGCCATCACCGACAAGCTCGACCAGCTCCTCAAGGACTCAGACCTCTCGTTCAGTGGTGATATCCAGCCCTGGCTCGGTTCCGAGATTGGTGTCAGCGCCAGGCTGAACCTCGTCAGCACGAATGACAGCCCCGCCGCCGTCTATTTGGTGTCGCGTGACGACACCAAGGCGCTGGCCATGCTGGCGAAGCTGCGCGCGAGCAAGTACGGCAAAAAGCTCCAGTGGAAAGATGAGACATACAGCGGCATCACGATTTCCGTGGGGACGCCCAGCAACACAACCGATAAGACCGCGGCATATAGCTACGTCGATCACGTAGTCGTGTTCGCCACTTCGAGCGCCCAGATTCACGAGATCATCGATACCGATCAGGGCCGCGCCCCGCGTCTGGTCGACTCGAATGACTACAAGGCCACCCTCGCCGCGCTGCCGTCGGACCGGCTTGGTTTCTTCTACATCAACGGCAAATCGCTCGTCGCCGGGGTGAAGAAACAGATGGCCACGACGCCGGCCCTGAGCCTCGCGCTCAAGAACATGAACGATGTCGACGCCCTACAGGGGATCGGGGCCACGCTCTCGGCGAATGGTGACGGCTTGCTGGCCGACGTGCTGGTGAAGATCGACCAATCGAAGCTCTCGCCGGCAACCCGCGAGACGTTCGCGCACGCGGGGCGGGCCGACGCCGTGGTCAGCTGGATTCCGAAGGCCAGCGACGCCTTCCTCGCCATCACCAGCCTGAACCGAAGCATCCAGACTGTGCTCGACCAGTCCGGCAACACGGCCTCCGTGAAAGCCGGCACCGACGCGGTGGGTCTGACCGGCCCGGGCGGCGTGCTCCCACATCTGACCGGCGACGCCGCGCTGGAAGTCGAGTTCGGCCGGACCGGCCTGCCCGCCGGCGCCATCCTCCTGGGAACCGATAACGCGCAGAGTATGAATGCGTTCTTCGCCAAGCTCCTGGCGCTGGCGGAGGGAGTGGCGGGCTCGAGCTTCGGTGGCTCGGGCGCGGGCTCCGGCTTCGGAGCTCCGTCCGCCGTGACGCCGCCGGCCAGCCACATCACCAAGACCACCTATCGCAGCGTCGTGATCACGTCCTGGACGTCCCCCATGCTCGGTCAACTGGGGGCCGGCGACGTCTTTGTGCCCTCGTATGCCGTGCTCGACGGCATGGGAATCCTCGCGTCCACCGCCGACGAAGTCAAAGCGATCATCGATGCGCACAAGGATGGGGCAACCATCGCATCCGATCCGACCTACAAGACGGCCAGCGCCGCCTCCCTGGCCAAACCGTCGGCCATCGTCTACGTGGACATCGCCAAGCTTGTCGACGTAATCCGCAAATCCCCGCTCGCATCGCAGGCTCCACTCGGGGCGGGCAGCTCGCTCTCGGCCAACATCGGCCCACTCAAGGCCATGATGATGACGACGGCGAGCGAGTCGGACAGGGCGGCCGAGCGGTTCTTCGTGATCATCCGTTAGACACCTAGACACCAGGTCGGCGAACCTGCTAGGCTGGTGACTGACGTGTCAGTCAGTAGCCGGCCCACCAGCGAGTTGCCCCTAACCGAGCGGCAGTGGGTCCGCCGTGGCGAGCTGCTGGAGGCGGCCCGCCGGGTCTTCGAGCGAGACGGCTACCACGGCACAACCGTTAGTGCGGTGGTGCAGGCCGCTGGCCTTTCGCAGGGTGCGTTCTACCTGTATTTCGCCGACAAGAAGGGTGTGTTCGCGGCCCTCCAGGACGAGACGGCAACACTGCTGCGCCGCCGGATCTACTGGGCCACCCGCGATGAGGCCGATGCCCGCCAGCGGCTCGAGGCCGGGCTCAAGGCCTACTTCGAGTTCTAC
>DATNNA010000235.1:0-6785 GCA_035602075.1 Binatus sp. (SeqCode)
GGGAAAATCAGGTCGACGCCGCCCGTGTGAATATCGAGAGCCTCGCCGAGGTACTGCATGCTCATCGCTGAGCATTCGATGTGCCAGCCGGGCCGTCCCGCGCCCAACGGCGTTTCCCAGGATTGCTCCCCGGGTTTGCGCGCCTTCCAGAGAGCGAAGTCCCTGGGATCGTCCTTGCCGTATTCATCGACATCAACCCGCGCGCCTGCCTTGAGTCCGCTGACATCGAGGTGGGCCAGCGCGCCGTAGCGAGGAAAGGTCGAGATCCGAAAGTACGTCGACCCGTCAGCGACATAGGTGTGGCCGTTCTCGGTGAGGCGTTCGATCAGCGACACCATCTCGAAAATATGCTGCGTGGCACGCGGATAATGCTCGGCCCGTTGGATCCGCAGCGTGTCGAGGTCCTGAAAAAAGGCCTCGATGTAATGCTCGGTGAACTCGTCGATCGTCTGGCCATGCTCGGCGGACTTCTTGATGATGCGGTCCTCGACGTCGGTGAGATTCATCACCTGGGTGACCCGATACCCCTGCTGCAGAAGCACCCGGCGCAGCAGGTCCTCGAAGAGGAAGGTTCGGAAGTTGCCGATGTGCGCATAGTCATGGACAGTCGGGCCGCAGGTGTACATCCGGACGTGGCCTGGCTCGATCGAATCGAACTCTTCCACCTGGCCACTCATCGTGTTGTGTAGGCGCAGCGGCGTCACGGGATCTCTCGAAGCAGCGCCACCGCCTGGGCAGCGAGAGCCTCGCCCTTGCCGATGGGTCCAACGTGGTCAGTCGTGGTCGCCTTGAGGCCGACCGCGGCCGGGTCGATGCCGAGCACGCCCGCGAGGTTGTTGCGGATGGCCTCACGATAAGGCGCCAGCTTGGGCACCTGGGCAAGCAGCGTAACGTCAACGTTCTCGACCTGCCATTTGGCACGCCGGCAGTGATCAGCCACCTCGCGCAGCAAGTCCAGGCTGCGAGCATCCTTGTACTTCGGGTCGTCGTCGGGAAAGAGCGTGCCAATGTCGCCGATGCCAGCCGCGCCGCAGAGGGCATCGATCAGTGCGTGGCAGATGACATCGGCATCGCTGTGGCCGGTTAGGCCCATGTCCCACGGAAGCTCGACACCGCCGAGGACCAGCCGGCGACCCACCACCAGCCGGTGCATGTCGAATCCGGTCCCTACGCGCACAACCGCCTCGCTTTGCAATCCAGTCGAGTCCAGCGCATTCCCGTATACGGTACCGTGGCGAGGTCAGGGCTGGTCAGGGCTCGATCGGGCCAAGGTTGCCCAATACGGTGCCTGTGCTGCAGGAGACCGGGACGACGCCTTAGATGACGAAGACTCCCAGTAACCGATTCTCGCGGCGCGGCGTTCATTCAGCATGCGGAGATACGCGGGGATCGTCGCTAGCGCGATGCTGCTCACCGCCTGCGGCCGCGCGGTTGGCGGCTCGGCCCCGTCGACGGCAACACTGACGCCCAGTCCAACCCTGAGCCCCTCACCGACGCCCGGTCCCACCGTGAGTCCCTCGGCGACTATCCCGCTCGCGTCGCCGACCTCTTCCACAAGCCCCGCATCAGCCGGCCCGTGGCCGCGCATAACGAATCTCGTGTACGACTCGACCACGGACCAGGTTCTCCTGTTTGGAGGGATGGCGAACGGGGTCGGCACGATGGGCGACACCTGGATCTGGGACGGCACCGGTTGGCATGAGGCTCATCCCACCGCCGCGCCAGCGAACCGGGACGGTGGCGCCCTGGCGGACGACCCGGCTCACCACGTGGTCGTGCTTTTTGGGGGCGGCAACCACGACGACACCTGGCTCTGGGACGGACGCACCTGGAACCAAGCGCTGCCCGCGCACAGCCCGTCACCGCGAACGGCCGCGGCGATGACTTACGACGCGGTCCACCATGTCGTGGTCCTCTTCGGGGGCCAGGGAGGCGGCGGCGGCACCCTTGGCGATACGTGGACGTGGGACGGGACCGACTGGACCGAGCGCACGCCAGACTCTTCGCCGCCAGCGCGAGCGTATGCGCGCCTCGCTTTCGACGCCGCCCGGGGCGTGACGCTCCTCTTTGGCGGCGATGTTATGCGGCTCGACGATACCTGGAGCTGGGACGGGACCAGCTGGACGCGGCTGCACCCGGCCCACACGCCGCCCGCATGGGATAGCGCCACCCGCTTTCCGCAGCCGATGGTCTACGACAGCCTGCGAAAGGTCGTCATGTTCGTCGGTCCCCAGTGGCACACCAGCTCGTCGACGAATAACACCATGGAGACCTGGACTTGGAATGGGACCGACTGGACCCACCAGACGCCGGCAAACTCACCGCCGGTTCGAGATGGCGCTGGCCTCGTGTTCGATGTCCGCCAAGGCGTCACCATCCTGGGCGGCGGCGGCTCCATGGGGAACGGAGACTCGACCAGCACCTGGAGTTGGGACGGCGTGAACTGGACGATGGCCGGGTAGCGACTGGCCGATTCCGTACTCGAGTCTAGCCCGCGTCCCCTACACGCACAACGGGTCGGCGGCCAGCAGGGCTTCCACCATCAGGGCATCGTCGCGCGTCACGACCTTGAGGTTACGGGAGGAGCCCGAGAAGACCTTGACGAGCTTACCCAGCTTCTCGATCAATTCCGCGTCGTCCTCGACGACGATCCGCTCGCGCACCGCCTTCTCGTGGGCCTCCAGGATCCAGTCGTAGCGGAAGACCTGCGGCGTCTGAACCTGCATCAGGTCGGAACGCTCGACTGTGCCGTGGACAAAGCCGGCGCTGTCGACATGCTTGTAGGTGTGGTGCACGGGGATGGCCGCCGTGGCCGCGCCATGCTGCCGGGCGGCCTCGAGGCCGGCGTGGATCAGCTCATCGCTGACCAGGGGTCGGGCGCCATCGTGGACGACGACGAAATCCGGTGGGTTCTGCTTCAGGCTGAGCAAGCCGATGCGAACCGAGTCCTGCCGGCGCTCGCCACCGAGCTGGATGTCGATCGCCTTTCGCCAGCCGTCGCTCTCGAGCTCGCGCGTCACCTCGAGGAGATTCCGCTGGGAGATGAGAAGCGTAATTCCCGTGATCTCGGGGCATCGATCGAACGCCTCGAGCGTGCGGCGAATCAGCGACCGGCCCCCAACAGACATCAGCACCCTTGCGCTGGACTCCCCCTGATGAAGCCCGGCTCCGGCTGCCGGGATGATGGCCTGTACCTGCACAGTTCACCCCTTTGTTTTGGTGTTGCGGATTGGTGGGTTGAAGTATAGGTCGGCGCTGAGCGGCGGGCGGGCGGTGAAGGCAGACCGCCTCAACGACGCAGGGTCGCCCGCATGCTGGCGAGGTGGCGGTCGAGATGGCTTCGGCCCAGGCCCTCGATCGCCAGCGGACGCCCGCGGGCAGGACCGAACGGCACCGCGCGTTCGAAGTCTGCGTCAGTCAGAGAGCGCAGGACGGCGACCAGCCGCTCGACGTTTCGGCGCGCGAGAAACACGACTTCGCCGCGGCTGATGCCGGCCACCTGTGCGGCCTTGATCGCGTTGCTGGCGTTGTGCGCCTGCGGGCTTCCGGGGATCGGAATCCCACTGCGGATCGCATTGATCCAATCGGCGGCGCGTTCGTGCCCCCAGGCGACGTGATGGGCGACCACACCGACCCGCCACCGCTCTGCACGACAGATCGCTCGCCATTCTTCGTCCGTACAGCTCTCGACGAACGCGGTGAACTCAGTATTGGCGTCAATCATCTCTTCTGCCATTGCCACCGACATCGACACCGTCTCGTTCTACCATTCGGCGAGTGATCGAGCCGAGATCCTCGCACGCTGGAGGCGTCGCCTGGATGCGCGCGGGGACGCCCCTCGTGCTGTTCGTGGCATTAGGCCTTCCCGCAGGCGCGATCGGCGTCGCCTGGCCGCACATGCGCGCCTCGCTGGACGCGCCACTGGCCGGCCTCGGTCTGCTCCTCGCCGCGTTTACGGCGGCATATTTCATCGCCAGCGCCAGCAGCGGGCCGCTCGGAACCCGCCTCGGAACACCGGTGTTGCTGGTGGGAGGTTGCGGGCTGGCCGCCACCGGCCTTCTTGGCCTGGCTCTGGCCAGGGCATGGTGGATCGTTCCCCTGGTCAGCCTGCTCTACGGCGGCGGCTCGGGTCTGATCGATGCGGCGGTCAATGCCCACATCTCGCTCAATCGAGGCGTCCGGTACATGGGATGGCTGCACGCGTCCTGGGCGGTGGGCGCCGCGCTGGGTCCGCTCCTCGTAGTGGTCTCGATTGCGGCATCCGGTTCATGGCGGGGATCCTTCCTGGCCATGGCGGCGGCGTTTCTCGGTGTCGGATTCGTCGTCGGCTCCCGTCGCCAGGACTGGATGCACACGCCGCGCGTTGCGGGTACACAGTCGACGTCAGCCCCGATGTTGCCATCGACCGCCCGCAGGGCGCTGGCACTCCTCATCGGCCTGTTCGTTGTCGGCGCCGGGCTCGAGGGCACTGCAGGGGATTGGTCCTACACCCAGCTGACTGCTGGCCGTTCGCTTTCCGCCGGCCTGGCGAGCACCGGCGCCTCCCTTTTCTGGGCTGGCCTGGCGGGCGGAAGAGTTGCGCTGGGCCTGCTCGGCAATCGGATTGCGCCGATTCGCCTTCTGGACATCAGCGTCGCCGCGTCGGCCCTCGGAGCGCTCGCCTTCTGGCTCGCGCCGCCATTGGTATCGGCATTGATCGCCTTACCAATCCTGGGCGCCGCGGTCTCCGTGATTTTTCCGCTGCTCCTGTCGATCACCCCAGCCCGAGTCGGAGCGGAGACGACGCCGCACGCGATCGGCTACGAGCTGGCGGCCGGTACGCTGGGCGGCGGCGGCATTCCGGCCCTGACCGGCGTCGTCCTCCAGTCCGCGGGCATCCTCTCGCTAGGTCCGCTCCTAGCCGTCATGGCGGTCGCGCTGGCCGTACTGCATATCAGTAGCCGGCAGGGGACGTCGCGGCAAGAACCTTCGCACAAAAGCCAAAAACACAGGGCCGGTGGCGATGGTTTCACCCCTCGGTAGGAGGCAGTGCATGAGACCGCCCCCCTGCCGCGATCCGTTCGGCGCGCGCGAGATCCTCAGGCGTCGTGATCTTGATGTTGTCCGGTTCGCCTTCGATGACCGACACGTCGCCACCCGCCCACTCGACAACCGAGGCGGTGTCGGTGCCGATGAATCCCTGGCGGGCGGCCTTATTGTGCGCTTCGAGCAGCCAGGTCGCCTGGAACGCCTGGGGAGTCTGTACCGTCCAGAGATTTCGCGGGTATTCGGTGATCCATCCGTCGGCCACCAGCGCGGTCGTTCGCCCCACTGCAAGTCCCGGGATGCAGCCGACGGTCTGGGCGACGCCGGCAAGTAGTCGTTCGACCAGTCCACGGCTTGCAAAGGGGCGGACGGCGTCGTGGACCAGGACGGTGTCGATCTCGCCGGCGTCGATGCGGGCTGCCAGCGAGCGGAGGCCCGCAAATTCCGAACGATGACGATGGTCGCCCCCCGGCACGACGATGCTAAGCTTCCGGAAGCGCGTGCGCAGCGGCTCGCATCGTGGAAGATCCGCCGGCCTGGCAACCAGCACGACCTGATCAATCTTCGGGCTGGACTCGAAGAGCTGAAGGGAACGTTCCAGAATCGATCGTCCATCGACCTCCATGAACACCTTGTTGAGGGGAGCACCCATCCGCGTTCCCTCCCCTCCGGCCACGACGACGGCGGCGGCGCTCATCGCCCCGGCAGCGCGCGCACGCGGACGCGGGCGGCTTCGCAGAGCCCGATCATGTCGGTAATCTCGGCCTCCCTTGCCGTGACTCGGGTCAGAGCATCGGCGAGCGCCTCTCGATCGAACACCCAGGGGCCGATGACCTGGACGAGCGTTTCCCGCGGCACCGTACGGCGGACCCTCCCGTCGACAACCTCCTTGACGGTATCGCTCATGGGGATGGCAACCACGCCGACGCCTTCCCCCGCCCTGCCCTCCTCCAAAGCCCCCACCCTGCCCTCCCCCGCAAGCCGGGGAGGGTAAATGGTAGGGATGACGATGCGTTGTGCGGCTGGCGCGTCGCGAAGGGCTTCGCGCAGGCGCGCGACGAAGCCAGGACCAGGCTCTACTGTTAGAACGGCGGCGTCAGCGACCGGATCCGCCGCCGCCCGAGGCCCTCCGCAATGGTTTCGGCCGGCCCATGGTCGACTCGCTGGCGGGCGTGGCGAAGATCATCCGCCCGGCTGCCGTCTGCAGCACGGAGGTCACGATCACCCCGATCGTCTGGTTCATGTAGCGGCGGCCGTTCTCGACCACGATCATGGTGCCGTCATCGAGGTAGGCGACTCCCTGGTTCTGCTCCTTCCCTTCCTTGATCACCTGGATGTTCATTTCCTCGCCGGGGATGACCACCGGCTTGAGCGCGTTCGCCAGGTTGTTCAGGTTGAGGATGCGCACGCCTTCGAGCTGCGCCACCCGATTGAGGTTGTAATCGTTGGTCATGATCGCGGCGTTCCGCTTGGTTGCCAGCTTGATCAACTTCATGTCGACTTCGGTGACCTCGGGTACGTCCTCGTCGATGAACTCGATGTCGACGAGTGGCTCCTTCTGCAGCAGGTTGAGCACCTCCAGCCCACGCCGTCCCCGGTTGCGACGCAGCGCGTCGCTAGAGTCGGCGATGTACTGGAGCTCGGCAAGCACGAAATGCGGCACCAGGATCTTGTCGCGCAGAAAACCGGTTTGCGCGATGTCCATGATGCGGCCGTCGATGATCACGCTCGTGTCCAGGAGAACGCCGGAATCGACAGTC
>DATNNA010000236.1:0-16871 GCA_035602075.1 Binatus sp. (SeqCode)
CGGCGTCGCCGAGCTTGCCGCTGGCGATGATGCCGTCGAGATCCTTGAATCGACGTACCAGCTGGGCGGCCGTCTTCTCCCCCACGCCGGGCACGCCGGGAAGCCCATCAGACGGGTCGCCGCGCAGCACCGCGTAGTCGCTGTATGACCGACCCGGGATGCCGTAGCGACGCTCGACCTCCGCCTCATCGACGACCAGAAGGTTGCCGATTCCGCGCTGCGTATAGAGCACGGTCACATCCGGATCGCGCACCAGCGAAAAGAGATCGCGGTCGCCGGTGACGATCTCGACCTTCCCCGTGATCTTCGGCAGCAGCGAGGCGATGACGTCCTCGGCCTCGAAGCCCTTCGCACCCATCACCTCGACGCCGATCGCGCGCAGGACCGCGTGGATGATCGGCTCTTGGGGCTGGAGCTCAGGGGGCATCGCGCCGCGCTCGAGGCGCGCCGTCTTGTAACTTGCGATCACCTTCACTCGAAACGCCGGCCGCCAATCTTCATCCGTGGCGACCACGAGCGCCTTGGGTTTGCGGTCCGTGACGAGCCTGGCGAGCATGTCGAGGAATCCCCGCACCGCATTCACCGGCTGGCCATCCGGTGCCTTGAAGGCGCCGACCGGAATGCCGAAGAAGGCGCGGAACATCAGACTTGACCCGTCGAGCAGGAGCCAGTCAGCTGCCATGGTCTCTCGATCGTATCCGAGCGTAGAGGCGAGCACTGCTTTGCCGCTTCTTAAAATATCTTGACCGTCATCTTAGTTTGGCGTAGGGTGAACTCGCTCGGAGTGGGACGAGCGCTCAGTAGGGTCGATTGTTCTGGCGAGGAGGGTAGCCATGACAAACCCGAAGATCACGAGACGACAGATCATCAAAGGCGCAGCGGCGGTGGGCGCCCTTGGTGCACTGGGCGTCCCATCGACGGCGTTTGCACTCGAAGGGAATGGGGGCCGCATCCGGTGGGACCTGATTGAGTTGACCCTTCCCGATATCAGAGCTGGCGGAGAGGATACGGCCAGTTCCGAGGGTGAGACCAAGCTTAATTGGACGGGCAGCGGAACCTTCAGGCCCGGACACTCCCGCGATGTAGCTGGGGGAGGGACCTGGGATAGCGACAACCCTGTCGTCGGGGGCAGCGGCACGTATCGCGTGACCGAACTCGTCACCTGGCTTCGGGCGCCGGGAACCCTCGCCGGCACGCCGCTGCACGACCACATCGGCCGCCTAGAAGATACGCGTGCTGGGCTGGCGGTTCTGCGCATCAAGTACTCAGATGGGCTCGATGGGGTTCTCTTCCTCAGCTGCAACCTGAATGGCACCCCGCCGTCGGTAGATGAGGGGACCAATGGGTCCAGAGGGTTCGTGAACTTCTTCCACCCGGAGATGCCAAGTTTCGGCAAACACTCTAATCGCACCTTGTTCCACGCGCTTCAGGGCGAACAGGAAGACTAGCTCACCGCAACGTCGGTCTAGCTAACCGGATCGTCAGGGGGCGCCGCTCGGCGCCTCCCCACTTTAGGCGAGCCTAAGAGGATAGGAGGGAAATGACATGTTGGGCAATCTTCGAGTTTCCGAGCGACCTCGTCCCCTCAGCAACGCCGGATTGCGGAGGATCTGGCTCTGGGCTGGGGCGGCGCTGCTGGCGGCCGCTCTGATCGGCTCAGCCGCTCCGCGCGTCGCTGCTGGCGAAGAGAGCGGAGGCGGTCACCAGGTGTCGGGAGCGGGCAAGACGATCATCGAGGGCGGGACCGGCGCACCGGCGTACATACCAGTAACGACCGTACTGGCGTTCCACGCCAACGGACAGGACGGAGCTTTCGAATGTCTGGCCCTGGCGCCGACGACAGCATCGGGCGGCCCTGAGAGCGGGCAGTTCGAAGTCAACGCGATGTACGTCACCGGAAAGGTCACCTCGGTGCAGGTGTCGCGCGGCACCGCCGTGTTGAAGGGCACCGCGGTCGTTACCGGACTCGGAGCCGGACCCAGCCAGACCTTCACATTTACGGTGACTGCCGGAGGCCCCGGCACCGCGGCCACGCTAGTCATCTCGGGGATGACCTTCCACGAGACCCTGCTGGATGGCCAGGTCACGATCCATTAGGTAATGAGCGAGAGAGAACCACTTCGGATAACTCGCCGAACCGCGATCAAATGGGGAGCCCTGGCGGCGGCTGCCCCGGCGTTGAGTTTGCTTCCGCTCGACGCATTCGCCTCCGGCGACAGCGTTGTCCTCCTGTGGAACGAGGCGGCGTTGCAGGGCGCCCGGGATTCGAAGCTCGGCCCGCCAATGGTCGCCCGCGCCCTGGCCGTCGTCCACACCTGCATCTTTGACGCTTGGGCCGCCTACGATCACCGGGCTGTCGGTACTCGACTCGGCGGCGCTCTCCGGCGGCCACCTCGGGAGCGCACGCTGGCCAATATGAACACGGCGATCAGCTTCGCCTCGTACCGAGCCGCGGTCGATCTCTTCCCAGGTGACCGGGCAGGGGTTTTCGACCCCTTGATGAGCCGGCTGCGTTACGACCCCGCCAACAACACGCATGACATCACCACGCCCGAGGGAATCGGGAATGTGGCCGCCCGGGCAGTCCTCGAGTTCCGGCATCGGGACGGCGCGAACCAGCTGGGCGACAAGCCCGGCGGGAAGCCTGGCGTTGCCTATGCTGACTACACCGGCTACACGTCGGCAAACGATCCGATGGATCTGAGACCCGGCGCCAAATTCGACCCGGCCACAATCCACGATCCGGATCGGTGGCAGCCGCTGCGCTACGTCGACGCGACGGGAGCCGTCGTGACCCAGCCCTTCGTCGGCGCCCAGTGGCAGCACGTCACGCCGTTCGCGCTGACGAATGTCGCCCAACTACGATCGCCGACCGGGCCGGCCGGGCACGGAATCCCGGCCTACGAGTCGCAGGCGCGCGCCCTTCTCGCCATCAGCGCCGGTCTCGCCGATGAGCAGAAGATGATCGCCGAATATTGGGCGGACGGGCCTCGCTCCGAGCTGCCCCCGGGGCACTGGAACCTGTTCGCCCAGTATGTCTCCCGCCGCGACCATCATGGTGCGCACAAGCACGGGGTTGCCGCCGACGTCAAACTCTTCTTTGCGCTGACGAACGCGGTCTTCGACGCGAGCGTCTGCTGCTGGGACAACAAGCGATTCTTCGAATCGGTCCGACCGATCACCGCCATCCGGTATCTCTTCCGAGGGCAGCAGGTCCGCGCCTGGGGTGGGCCGTATCAGGGCACCCGACTGATCGACGGCGCAGACTGGTTGCCCTATCAGGCCTCAACCTTCCCAACACCGCCGTTCCCGGAGTACAGCTCCGGTCACAGCACCTTCAGTGCGGCCGGGGCCGAGATCCTGAGGCTCTTCACCGGAAGCGACGACTTCGGAGCCTCGGTCACGTTTCCACCCGGCAGCTCGAGGTTCGAGGCCGGAGCGGTGCCTGGCCGCAACGTGACGCTTCGCTGGGAAACCTTCAGCGAGGCCGCCAACCAGGCCGGCCTCTCCCGGCGCTATGGTGGGATCCACTTTCAGCAGGCTGACCTGGACGCGAGGGCCGCAGGCCGGCTCGTCGCCAAACAGGCGTGGGTCAAGGCGCAGAGCTACGTTAGTGGGAGTGACGACGACCGGGATCACGGCGACGAGATCGATGACCGCGAAATAGACTAAGTGCGGCGCCCGGCCGGAACGCTCGCTTGCGGCTTGAGCGTCGCCTCGAGCTGGGCGCCCAGCGAAAGGATGCTGTACTCGTCGCGCGGCCGGCCGACCAGCTGGATGCCGATTGGGAGCCCGGCCTTGGAAGCCGCCAGCGGAAGGCTGATCGCCGGCTGCCCGGTACCGTTGAAGGGATGGGTAAAGCTCAGCCAGTCGAGAAACTCGCTGGACGCGGTGTTGACGTCCTGGCCCAGCGCACCGATCTTCGGCGCGGGATAGGTCAGCGTCGGAGTGAGGAGCACGTCGATCTGGTCCCAGGTCGCAATCAGCCGCCGTGCCTGCTGGTGCAGTTCGATCAATGCCTTCAGGTAATCGACAGCCGTTGACAGCGGCGCCGCCTCCAGCATCCGCCGATTGAGTGGGTCGAGCAGCTCGGGGTTGGCGATCGGTAAGGCACCCACCGCGGTGACGGCGAGGATCTGGATCAGCGGGCGGAACCGCCCGAGGTCAGGACTCACCCGGCTCACGCGATGGCCCAGGCGGGCCAACTCCGCCGACACGGACTCGACCGCGGCCGCGACCTCGGGATCAACGGCAGCCGGCGCATCGATGGTCCATCCGACGCGCAGCGTCGCCGGCTTGCGCTGCGCGGCCGCCAGGAATGGTTCCGGAATCTCGGCCCAGTACGGATCGCCAGAAAGGTGGCCGCTCATCGCGTCCAGCCCGATGGCCGCGTCCGCGACGGTCCGGGCAATCACGCCACTGGTGGCAAGGCCCGCCCAGTCTTCCCCGAGCAGTGGCCCGCTCGAGATGCGGCCGCGCGATGGCTTCAATCCGACCACCCCACAACACGAAGCCGGGATGCGGATGGAACCGCCGCCGTCGCCTCCGTGGCTCAGAGCACACAAGCCCGCGGCGACCGCCGCGGCCGCGCCGCCGCTCGATCCACCGGCCGTCCGGGTCTTGTCAACCGGGTTGCGGGCCGGCGGGAACATCGGGCCTTCGGTGACAGGCCGCGTCCCGAACTCCGGCGCGTTCGTCTTGCCCAGGATGACGGCCCCCTCGTCCTTCAGGCGGCCGATGGCAAAGCCGTCGACCTGGGCGATGGACTTTTCGAAGACGCGGGAGCCGAGGCTGTTGCGATAACCGGCCAGCGCCGACGTCTCCTTGATCGAGACCGGCACGCCGTCCAGCAGGCCGACCGGTTCCTCCCGTACCACGCGCTTTTCCGCTGCGGCGGCCTGGCTTTCCGCCAGCTCGCGAGTCAGGAGGACGTAAGCATTGAGTTCCGGGTCGATCCGCGCAATTCGGTCGTAGTAAAGCGCGACGAGTTCGCTCGGCCTGATCTGCCTGGCAGCGACGGCGCGTGCCTGTTCGAGTGCGCTCTTGAACGCCCAGGCGTCATCGATCACCCGCTAACTGTATCGACAGGCGTCACCCCCACCCCGACCCTCCACCGCAGGGGGCAAGGAGCTAGAGAAACAGCCCGCCAGAAATCCTGGCGGGCTGTGTATGAAGGGGGTCGGCTTAGCGAGACTCGAGCGCGACTTCGGCTTCGATTTCTTTCTCGGCCTCGGCCGGCGTCGGCGCCGGGACGGCCTCCACGCCGATCTCGAGCTTGACGTCGTCACCGAGGATAAATCCACCGGCTTCCAGCGCCTGGTTCCAGGTCAGGTCGTAGTCTTTGCGGTTCAGCTTGGTCTGCGCCTCGAAGCTCACCCGACGGTTGCCCCGCGGATCCTTGCCCTCGCCATTGAAGCTGGCGTCGAGCGCGACTTCCCTGGTCTTTCCGTGGATCGTCAGGTCGCCAATCACCTTGAAGTTCGCGGGATCTTTGCCCTCGACTCGCTTGCTCTTGAAGGTGATGGTCGGGTAGTTCGCGACGTCGAAGTGACCGTCCGCGCTGCGCAGATGGTTGTCGCGCATCTCCACCCCGGTATCGATGCTCGCCGCATCCAGGACAACTTCGACTCTGGCCGTGCTCAGGTTGTCGTTGTCGACCTCAATCCAGCCTTCTTTGATCCTCATCTGGCCGCGCACCTTCGACATCATGTGGCGGATCGTAAAGGTAACGCTGCTATGGTAGACGTCAAATTCCCACTTCATGTAACTGAAATCCTCCCGGTCTCTAATTTGTTGCATAAGCAACCTTCTCTACAGCAAACAATTTGATGCGAGAATCTATTCCGCATGGCTACCGAGCTCAAACCCGCCGAAATGCGCGCCTGGACAGCCTTCCTCAATGCCCAGGCGTCCCTTTTACGCCAGTTGGAGGCCGAGCTCATCGAGAAAGAGGACATGAGTCTTGCCGAATTCGACGTGCTCATCCAACTCGCGATGGCCCCAGATCGTCGCCTGCGGATGACCGAGCTGTCCGATCGCGTCCGGCTCAGCCATAGCGGTGTGACCCGCCTGGTCGACCGCCTGGCTCAGGCCGGCCTCGTCGAGCGGACCCGGTGCGACTCCGACCGGCGGGGGACCTTCGCGACCTTGACGGCGGCCGGCAGAGCGCGACTGCGTCGTGCCCAGCCGGTCCACCTGCGCGGGATCCGGGAGCATTTTGGCAAGCGCCTATCGGCCGCCCAGCTTTCCGCGGTGGCCGAGGCGCTCGAGCCGCTGGCGCGCGACGTGCCGCCTCTACCGACGGGCGCCCGCTGACGGATGTCGCTGGAGGCGATCGGGTAAGCTCGAAACCGCCAGTGCTGCGACCGCGTCGCCCTTTTCCGCTGGAAGCCGGAGGCCGCCACCGAGGGCGTTTCCAAGGTCGAGGCGGCCCTGCACCAATTGCCCGCCAAGAGACGTCATCGATCATTCGGACTGACGCGGCCCCCACCCTGACCCTCCCCCGCAAGCGGGGGAGGGAAAAATGACTCCGCAAGCGGCGGCGAGAAACGTGACGCGCACGACCGTCGCGAGCAGTTGGTCGTGGATGCGCCTCGACCTGCTCCTTCGGCTGGTCCCGCTCACTCTTGTGCCGTTCGTCTTCAGCTGGGCGTCGGGAACGCCGCTGCGCAGCCTCGGGCTGGTGATCACCCATCCAGCTCGCGACCTTCTCCTTGCGATCCCGGTCGGGGTGGCGGGCTTTGCAATCGCCGCGGCCTTCAACATCTATCTCTCGCGCCGCACTGGCCGATGGTTCGTTCCGACCGAGCCCGACCTGCTGGTGCAGAGCGCCTACTACCTGGCGCTCAACGCCCCCATCGAAGAATGGTTCTTCCGAGGATTCTTGCAGGGCAGCCTGGCTCGCTGGTGGAACGCCCCACTGCTCGCGCTGCTCGCGGCCACCGCGGTCTTTGGCGCCTACCACTTCCTCGATCGCTGGGGTTGGCGCCCGGTGGCCGGGGCCACGGCGGCTGGCCTGACGCTGGGTCTGATTTATCTCTGGCAGCCGGCGCCTTCGTCGCTACTTGCCCCGGTCCTTGTCCACGCCGCGATCACCTGCGGATTTCTCAGCCTCGGGCCCTACCTTATTTATCGGTGGCGAGCCCCCACCCTAGCGTCCCCGGCAAGCGGGGGAGGGCGAGGCCCGGCCTAGCCCTCTTCGGGCTGGCCCAACCACTCGCGCTGTTTGTAGCCCCAGTGGTGGCGCGCATAGATGCGGCGAAGCGTGCCGGACCGACTGCGTGTGACCAGCGATTCCGTCTCGGCCCAGTTCATGTGGTACTTGACGCCCTGGAGCATCTCGCCGTCGGTCACCCCGGTCGCGGCGAAGAAGACGTCGTCGCTGCGGACGAGGTCGTCGATGCCGAGCACCCGGTCGAATTTCGCGCCGGCGGCTTCCGCCTTCTCTTTCTCTTCGGGATTGCGGGCGTAGAGCTTGCACTGGATCTCGCCGCCGAGGCATTTCAGGGCGGCGGCGGCCAGCACCGCTTCCGGCGATCCGCCGATCCCCATCAAGAGATCGAGACCGGTGCCATCGATGGCGGTCATGACGGCGCCGGCGACGTCGCCGTCGCTGATCATCTTGATGCGGGCGCCCGTGTCGCGGACTTCCTTGATCAGCGCTTCGTGGCGCGGCCGGTCGAGAATGACGACCGTGAGATTGCTGACCCGCATCCGCTTCGCTCGGGCGACCCGCTGAAGATTGACGGCCACAGGGTCATCGATGTTCAGCGAGCCGGCGGCATCGGCGCCGGTAGCGATTTTGTGCATGTAGTGGACATGCTTGGCGTCATAGAGCGAACCGCGGCCGGCCGCCATGGCCACCACGGAGATCGCGTTCGGCAGTCCCTTCGAGAGGAGCGTCGTGCCGTCGATCGGGTCCACCGCCACATCGACCTGCGGAGCCTCACCGGTACCGATCCGCTCGCCGATGTAGAGCATCGGCGCTTCATCCTTCTCACCCTCGCCGATGACGACCACGCCGTCCATCGGGATCCTGGCGAGCGCCCGCCGCATGGCATCGACCGCGGCGCCGTCGGCGGTGTTCTTGTCCCCCCGGCCCATCCAGCGAGCGCTGGCCAGCGCCCCGGCTTCGGTCACCCGAACGAGTTCGAGGGCCAGGTTCCTGCTGATCTCGGCCGACACGCTTTCGCTCGCGCGCAGCGGGCGAGCCATCAGGGCGTGGTCAAGGTCCTCAATGGACCTTCCCCAAGCGACGCCCGGTTGCTACGCTTGCGATGTTCCGGCATGGCACCCGCGCACCTACTTTAGCTGGGCGGGCCGCCGGAGGGAAAGAATTTGGGAACCACTAGCCCGCCGCCGGTGACGGTTCCCGCGTGGACCCAGCGAGGATCGATCCGCGGGGTGCGCGCCGTGCTGCAAACCTTCCTGATCTTTCCGCTGATGGGCGCCTTCTCCCCTCTCACCGTCATCGACCGGTACCGGGTCAAGCCCGTCAAAGGCGGCGCGGTCTTCGTCTCCAATCACAGCAGCGCCCTGGATGCGGTCGTGATGCTGCAGGCGCTCCCCAACCGTTTCCGATTCAGGGCCTTCGTCGTGGCGGCCGCCGACTCGATCTTCAAGCGCAAGTGGGAAGCGGTTCTGACGCAGCTGTTGATCAACACCTTTCCGATTCCGCGAGCCGGTGGCGCCCGGCCGGCCCTGGATCGCTTGAAAGAACATCTCACCCGTGGCTCGTCGGTGGTGATCTTTCCGGAGGGCACCCTCTCCCGGACCGGCAACATCGGGACGTTCAAGAAGGGCGCTGCCATCCTGGCCATCGACGCCGGCGTGCCGATCGTGCCCGCGTATATCGACGGCCTGTACGAGGTCTTCCCCCGCTTCCGGCGCATCCCGCGGCGGCACCCCGCGAGCATCACATTCGGCGACCCTCTCTACCCGCAGCCGGGCGAAGACTATGACAGGTTCATTGCCCGAACGGAGCAAGCCGTGCGCACGCTGGCCGGGCCCAAAGGGCTGCTGCACGACGAGCCGGCGCCAACCGGCTCAGGCTCAGCCGAAGGCTCGAACTACTGGTACTGACACTACCCAGATTTGGGATGGCCGCTTCCATTGACATCCCTCACACGGGGTGATAAACCGTGCTCGTATTCGTCTAAGCGGGGTTTAAGAGGAGGGTACGACGCCTATGCTGCCATTGATCGCGCGCGCTCGCACGCTCGGTTTGGCGATGGCACTGGCAACCGCGGGACTTGGTGCAGTCGGCAGCATCCCGGCATCCGCGGCGCCGGGGGCGACCACCTGGGACATCCAGATCGGCGCCGGCAACGAGTTCGACACCGGGTTGAATCGGTTCTATCCGTCCGACATCACAATCCATCGAGGCGACACGGTGTCCTTCGCCTGGGGCGGCTTCCACACCATCACGTTCAATCCGGGACCCAGGACGCTTTTCGACTTCTTCGGCCCTTCAGGCTATTCACCGGGACCGCTCGACTCGCCGAACAAATTCGTGAGCGGCCTACCGTTTGGTCCCCAGGGAGTCCAGCCGCCACCTTTCAATGTTTTGGTCGACGTCCCCGCCGGGAAGTATCACTTCCAGTGCATGATCCACCAATTCATGCACGGCTCGATCACCGTGAAAGACGGTGCGCTCCCGCGGACCAATGACGAAAACAAGGCGCTGGCCAGGGCACAGATCACTGCCGACACCAATCGAGCGACCGCGCTCGACGCCCGGCTGACCCGCCAAGCATCGCATTCCAGCGGCGAGGCCATCGCCGGCGCCGGCGACAAGGTTGTGGAGTTCGCCAAGTTCTACCCCACCGCGATCACGGTTCACGTGGGGGACGAGCTCACGTTTACGGACAGCGACCTCCACGAGCCTCATACCGTCAGCTTCGGACCGATCCAGGGGAACCCGATGGATGTCAGCTTCGGCGTCTTTCCGTCCGGCCCGGGCGATCCCAAAGCGTTTGACGGAACCTCGACACTCAACTCCGGATTCCTGCTCTACAAGAGCATGTACGACTACTGGAAACTCAAGGACACGCCCGTAAGTGCCGTCGTTGTCAGACACGAGTTCAGCCTCACTTTTGCACCCGCGGCCGCCGGCAAGACGATCAACTTCTACTGCGCCATCCACGGTCGGCTACTCCCGGATGGCAGTGTCGTCGGAATGAGCGGCAAGATCACGGTTCTCCCGGCACAAGACGACGGGAACAACGGAGGCGGCGGCTAGCGCCCAGAGGGGCGGGAACATATGAAGGAGGCCGGGCACGCGCCCGGCCTTCATCTTTTTGACGACGAGCTCTTAGCGAACTCATATCACGCGCTCACGAGGGCTTCAACTTCATCGCGCAGGATTGATCCTGATGGAGACGCCGGACCGCCAAAGCACGACGCTTCCCGCCTTCGCAGCAGTCGGCATTCTCACTCTCTTCGTGCTGCTCTCGATCTCCGGCTACCTTATTCTGAGCGCGCGATAGCCCCAACCCTGTCCTCCCCTGAGCAGGGAGCGAAAGGTGAGCCTCAGGCCGGCTGATGCCATTCGACCCTTGACTCTCGGTCATTCCTAACCCATGATATATGATAGCGTTCATATCAAATAGAACGGGGGTGGATGGGTTGGCGAGTCTGATCTGGACGATCGTGACGGTTCTCGTCGTCCTCTGGCTTCTCGGCATTGGCTTCCACATCGGCGGATCCCTGATCTACCTCTTGCTCGTGCTTGCCATCATCGGCGTCGTCTACAACCTGTTTGCCGGCGGGATGTACGGCGGCACCCGGCACCACCACACGACCGAGGTAACGGAGGTCGAGCACACGGACGTCTGACGGCGGCGCGGGAAAAGCGGCCTCCAGGCCGCTTTTTTTGTTGCCCGGAGCCGTCTACAATTTGCCCACCGGCCGCGCGTGCACTATGCCAGAGGCCGAGGAGGTGGGGAATGGACGACAGCGAGTTCCTGAAGCTACTGACCCACATCCACGACGAGATGCTGGAAGTGGTCAAAGAGCAGCACCCCTCCCACGAGCAGTTCGCCGCCTGGCTGCTGGGACAGATCGAGGGCCGGCTTCGGATGCGCATCGGCACGGTCAAGACACCCTGAGCGTTAGCTCGCGGGCCACGCGGATTCATCGCATCGTATCGTTCTAAGCATCATGGCCACCACGCCGCAACCGATCAGCGGAAGCTCAGCCGAGGGCTGGACGCTGAAGCAGATAAGTAAGGAGATCCCTCTCACCGATTCCGCTCGGGACGTGCTCGAACTCGCGCAGCGGTTCGCGGCCGAAGTTGGCGCAGCCGCGGTCGAACCGCCGCATGTGCTCTCGGCCATCGTGTTCCTCCCACGGAATCCAGCGCGCCGCGCTCTCGAAGCGGTCGGGGCGGACATGCAACGGCTCGAGTCTGCTCGGGTCAGTGGCGGCAGCGCGGTACCCACGTCCTGGAAGACGATCCCGATCGGGACCGCCACACGCTACATGCTCAACCACGCCCACCGAGAAGCCGAGCAACTGGGCCACTATCGAGTCGATCCGCTTCACATGCTGCTCGCCTTGCTCTACAAAGACTCGACTACGACCGCGGACGTCCTGGAGAAGGCCGGCGTGACGTTCTATGCGCTCCGCCAATACTTGACAACGCCCGGGACTGTGGCCAAAGGGGTGCGCACCCGGCCGCTCCCCGCGCTCGATGGCGTGGTACGGGTGAGCCCCGTCTTCGCGATCCCGGTCGGCGCCATGATCATCGGCGGGGTCGGACTCTGGTCCGGTGCCGCGCCGGGGCTGACGATCCCATTCAGCATCTTGCTCGTCGTCGGCGGCTGGGTGACCTCACTGTGCATTCACGAGTTCGGACACGCGTTCATCGCCTTCCTGGGTGGAGACCGGTCGGTGGCGTCAGCCGGCTACCTCTCACTGAACCCACTCAAGTACACGCACCCCGTGCTGAGCATCGCCCTACCACTCGTGTTTCTGCTGATTGGCGGTATCGGCCTGCCGGGTGGCGCGGTCTATCTCAACGAGCGTGCCATCCGCAACGATCGCTGGCGCACCTTCGCCTCGGCGGCAGGTCCGCTTGGCAACCTACTGTTTGCGCTACTGATCGGATGGCCATTCCTCGTGTTTCGCGGCGTCCCGCCATTCGGCGACGTCCGTTTCTGGGCTGCCCTGGCCTTCCTCGTCTTCCTGCAGGTTACGGCGATCGTGCTCAACCTGATTCCGATTCCCGGCTTCGACGGATTCGGAATGATCGCCCCCTGGCTGTCTATCGAACTGCGTATCCTCGCCAACCGGCTGGGGATGCTGCCCCTGCTACTCCTCTTCTTTCTGCTCTGGCGGGGCGGACCCTTGAGCGCCGTGTTCTGGAACTTTGTCTATAGCCTGACGGGGCTTTTGAACGTGCCCATAGACCTGATCTACTACGGCCAGCAGCAAATACCCCGCTTGTAGGCACCGCAACTTCTCACCCCACTACACTCACCGCGTGATCGGGGAGCGACCAGAAACCCGGGCGCTTCAGGCGCTCGACACGGACGCCTGCATTCGGCTCGCGCAGGACCTGGTCCGAGTCCCATCGGTAACCGGCAACGAGCGCGCGGCACAGGACCTGGTCGCCCTCGTGCTGGAGGAGGCCGGCCTCGAGGTCGACCGCTTCGAGGCCGACGTGAGCCGGCTCAAGGCCCATCCACGATTTCCTGGGATGGAGGTGGAGCGGACGGAGGCCGTGCTGGTGGCCGGCCTGCTCGGTCAGAAGGGCGAGCGCTCATTGATCCTCAACGGGCATGTCGACGTCGTCCCCATCGGAGACCGCCAGGCCTGGCATGCCTCGCCATGGTCGGCACACATCCAGGCCGGGCGACTCTACGGCCGCGGCGCGTGCGACATGAAGTCCGGGCTCGCGGTGGGTATCAGTGCCGCCGCCGCCCTGAAGAAGAGCGGACTGCCGCTCCGTGGTCGGCTGATCGTGCAGAGCGTCGTCGGTGAGGAGGATGGAGGCATTGGCACCTTTGCCATGGCGGACCGCGGCTACCGGGCGGATGCCGCCTATGTCCTGGAACCGACCCGGCTGCGTCTGATCCCCGCGCAGGCCGGCGCGCTCTCGTTCCGCCTTCGGATCAGTGGGCGGTCGGCCCATGCCTCGGTTCGCTATGAGGGCGTCAGCGCCATCGAGAAGTTCGAACTCGTCGAGGCGCGGCTCCGTCAGCTGGAGCGCGCCTTGAATCAACAGGCCCATCCCCTCTTTCGTGATTACCCGATTGCCTACGCCCTCAACATCGGGCGAGTTCGGTCGGGTTCGTGGTCGTCGACCGTGCCCGACGAGCTGGAGTGTGAGGGTCGCGTGGGCGTGCCGGTCGGCACCGCCTCCTCGGACGTGCGACGGCAGTTTGCCGCCGCGCTCGCCGATGCCGCGAAAAGTGATAGCTGGCTGAGTGAGCATCCGCCCCAGCTCGAGTGGTACGGTGGACAGTTCGACGCGGTCGAGGTCAATCCTGATTTGCCGGCATTCGCAGCGCTTCGCGCCGCACATGCCCAGGAGTTCGATGTGCCGCCCGAGCTCGTCGGCGCGCCCTACGGATCCGACATGCGGTTGCTGGTGCACGAAGCCGAAACGCCGGCCATCCTCTACGGACCCGGCGACATCCGCCAGGCACACGCCACCGACGAATGGATCGCCGTGGACGAAATCGTGCAGGCGGTCCGCGTGGTTACCGCGGCGGTGGCTCGCTACCTCGCGGCCTGAACCCCCGCCCCGACCCTCCCCCGGGGAGGGAGAATTCTTAGATCAGCACGCCGGTTACGGTGACCGGCTGGATCTTGAAGGTGACCCGGTGCTCGTCGGGTGCGAGCTCGCGGAATTTCTGGCCGGTATAGCGGTGGGCCAGGCGATCGATGAACTCATGCTTCGGGTCGGGGATCAGGCTGATCAGGCGACCACGGATCTGCGCATAGCGGTCCGGCGTCTTCGGATCGACCATGAGCATCGTCACCTCACGGTCGCGCTGGAGGTTCTTCGGCCAGGTGCGACTCGTGTTGCTGTTCACCCAGAAGAAGCCGTCTTCCAGCTCGAACCATACGGGATTCAATTGCACGGACCCATCGTCTCGTTTGGTCGCGAGGACGATCAGGATCGGCAGCGCCGCCAGCTTCCGGACCGCCGGGCTGAGCGCGGCCTTCTTAGCGCCAGCCATCGATCGCGCCGGTGACGCGCAACGGCTCGATCTGAATCGTGATCCGGCCGGTGCGCGGCCCCTGGTAGTCCTTCTTCAGATAGCGATGCGAGAGCTGATTGATGTGTTCCCCGCCGGGGTCCTCCGCCCAGTTGACCATCCGCCCTTCAACCTGGGCCCAGCGGAACATCTCCTTGGGATCGATCAACAGCAACGTGATGCGTGGGTCGCGCTGGAGATGCTTGAACCAGCCCCGATTGGTGCCGCCGTTGATCCAGAAGGACCCATCCTTTTGCTCGAACCACACGGGCACGATTTCGACGGACCCGTCCTTCCGGTTGGTGCCGATGATTGCCGGAAAGACCTCCTGGGTAAAGTCCTGCATCTTCTTGCTGAGCGGCACGGCCATTAGACAACCTCCCACTTGAACAAACGAGTGGCAAGCACCACGGTGATCCCGAGCCAGACGAAAATGCCGAGTAAGTCGGTACGGATCGCCCAGAGTGAGGCGCCGTCGACGCTGATACTGCGCAGGGCATCAGAGACGTACGTCAGCGGCGAGTATTGCGTGATCGTCTGCAGCCATTCCGGCATGTTGGAGCGGGAGAAGAAGATTCCGGAGAGAAACATCAGCGGCAGCGAGACGAGGTTTGCGATCGGCGCTGCCGTCTCCTCACTTTTGGAAGCGCCCGAGATCGCCAGGCCCATCGCCAGGAAGATGCCGCCGCCGATGATGCCAACGATCAGCAGGTAGAGCAGGTTGCCGGCGAAATGGAAGTGAAAGACAAAGTAGCCGACCGCGAGCAGGACGACGATCTGCAACGCCACGGTTGTCAGCCGGGTGACCAGCTGGGAGAAGAAGAAATCGCGCACCCGCATCGGGGTCGCCATCAGGCGACGGAGGATCCCGCGCTGCTTCCACTGGACGAAAGTGAACACCACGCCAAAGAGCCCGGTCTGCATTATCGACAGGGCAATCATCCCCGGCACCAGGAAATCGACGTAGGTCAGGTTGCGGCTCTGGACCGGCTGGGCCTGCAGCGTAAATGCCGGCGCGATCCCTGCCTGTGCAAAGGAGGCTTGATCCATGAACTGGTTCATGATCGCAATCGCAACCTGCGAATTCTGGGCATTGCCCTGGTTGTAGTAGCCGGCGATTGCAGTCGATCCCTGGCCGATGGAAGCCGGAAGAACCGCGACCAGGTCGCGGTTTCCCTGCGTAAGCTCGCGTTTTTCGGCGTCGAGACCGCCCAGGTGCAGCTTGACCGCCTTGATGCCCCGAAGATTGCTGATGATCCTGTCGCTGACCTGGTTGTGGGCCTGGTCGACGACCCCGATATTGACGCTGGGCGTGCTGTTCCCGAAATTGATCAAGCCAAAGATGCCCATGATCATCAGCGGCACCAGCAGGCTGAAGAAAATCGCCCCGCGGTTGCGGAAATAGGCTTTTAGCGACGACCAGGTCAGCATCACGAACGGGTTGCGCTTCACGTTAGCTTTCGCGCAGTCCGTGCCCGGTCATGTCGAGAAAGACGTCCTCGAGGTTGGCCGATCGCTCCACACGCTCACCTTTGAAACCTTTGTCGAGCAGCCGCTGAATCAGGGAGTCGGGCGGTTCCATGGCCAGGATCTTCCCGTGGTCCATGATCGCGACCCGGTCGCAGAGGGTCTCGGCCTCGTCCATGTAGTGGGTCGTGAGGAAAATCGTCCGGCCCTCGGCACGGATGGATTGCGCCAGCTCCCAGAGGTTCCGGCGTGCCTGCGGATCGAGTCCGGTCGTCGGCTCGTCGAGGAACAGGATCTGCGGCTCGTTGACGAGCGCCGTCGCGATACTGAATCGCTGCTTCTGCCCGCCGGACAGCGTACTCACTTTCGAGCGCGCCTTCTCGGCGAGGTCGACTTTCTTGAGGATGGCCATGGCGTCGACCGTCCGCTTGTAGAGGGCGGCGAACATGTCGAGCAACTCCACCAAGTTGAGGCCATCGAAGAAGGCAGACGATTGCAGCTGCACCCCGATCACGTTCTTGACCTTGTGGGGGTCCTTGCGGACGTCGATACCGCCGACCAGGGCCTGGCCTTCGTCGGCGCTGCGCAGGCCCTCGAGGATCTCGACCGTGGTCGTCTTGCCGGCGCCGTTTGGACCCAGCAGTCCAAAGATCTCTCGCTCTTTGACGCGGAACGAGATGCCGTCGACGGCTACCAAGCTCCCGTAGCGCTTGCGCAATCCGTCGACGTCGATGGCAAAGCCCTCCGTCTCGGTGCGTAGACCCGATTCACCGGGTCGTGTGGTCACACTCATGCCCGAGCCATTATCGCTGCTGCTTGTGCTGGACCTCAGATCTCAGATCGCGGTCGCCGACGACATCGCCTTCTCCAGGACCACGATCACCTCGCCCGGTTGGAAGCCGAGTTCGCGGTTGATCGCCATCATGCCGGCGTTATCCGCCCGGTTATCGGTGTGCACGACCGGGATCCCCTGCTGCGCCGCCCAGCGGGTCACCAACATCTTCAAGACGCGCGCGATGCCCCGGCGACGATGGCTGCTCAGCACGCCCGTGTCGCCGACCTCGGCATCTCCATCCGGGCGGAGCAGGAGATAACTCAAGCCGACGATGTGATCGCCGTCGCGGGCCACGAAGAAGCTGTCGAGCAGGACTGCTGGACGCTCGAAGATGCTTCGGGTGAACGTGTCGAAGGGAGGAT
>DATNNA010000237.1:0-4212 GCA_035602075.1 Binatus sp. (SeqCode)
CCGTATCGCCCACGACCCGGCGCACTCGCGCGGCGACACCGGGCGCGTCCAGCCCCAGCTGTTTGAGTAGCTCCGCCTGCCCTCCCTGTTCGATGAAGCTGTCGGGGACCGCCATCACCGTGACCGGAATGCCGAGCGGCGCCAGCACTTCGGTGACCGCCGACCCGAAGCCACCGGTCACCACGTTGTCCTCGAGCGTGAGCACCGCCGGGTGACGCCGCGCCCAGCTCTCGAGCCGGGGATCGAGAGGCTTGATGTAGCGGCTGTTGACGACCGTCAGCGGCAAACCCTCCTTGTCGAGCATGGTCGCGGCCTCCATCGCGACGGCGACCAGCTTGCCCGTTGCCAGCAGCAACGCGGCGCTGCCCTGGCGCAGCACTTCCCATTCGCCGACCGGCAGCATCTGCGCCGGTTGCGCCTCGCTCTCGCCGGCCGCGCCTTTGGGAAAGCGGATCGCGAACGGCCCGGCGTCCTCGCGCGCGATGGCGGTATGCAGTAGATCGCGCAACTCCTGCGGATCGCTCGCCGCGGCCAGTGTCAGGCCCGGCATGGCACGCAGGAACGTCAGGTCGAAGATGCCGTGGTGCGAGGGGCCGTCATCGCCGGTGATCCCCGCCCGGTCCAACACGAACGTGACCGGCAGCTTGTGCAAACAGACATCCATCATCACCTGGTCGAGCGCGCGTTGCAGAAACGTCGAATAGATGACGACCACCGGCCGCAGGCCCGCCATCGCCAGGCCGGCCGCAAAGGTAACGGCGTGCTGCTCCGCGATGCCGACGTCGTAGAAGCGGTCGGGGAACCGTTCGGCGAAGGGGAGTAAGCCGGCGCTGCTGCCCATCGCGGCGGTGATCGCAACCAGCCGTGGCTCTCGCTCGCCCTCCTGAAGCAGCGCCTCGCCAAAGACATCGGTGTACGACACCTTGCGGCTCAACGGCTTGGCCGTGAGCACGTCGAAGGCACTGACGCCGTGCAGGTGGTCGATCTCGTCTTCCTCGGCTGGCCCATAGCCGCGGCCCTTGGTCGTGATGACATGCACCACCGCGGGGCCGCCGAGGCGGCTGACCTGGCGGAGTGTCCGCTCGACGTCCTCGATGTTGTGACCGTCGATCGGGCCGGAATACTTGATGCCCAGGTATTCGAAGAAGGTGCGCGGCGAGACCAGCTCTTTCAAGCCTTCCTTGATGCGGCGTCCGGCTTCGATCGCCTTGTCGCCTGCGGGAACCGCACGTAGGATTCGGTCGACGCGGTTCTTCGTTCGGTGATACGACGGGTTGAGGACTGTGAGCTGCTGGGCGAGGTGTTGCGCCAGCCCGCCGACGGTCGGCGCGTAGGACCGGCCATTGTCGTTGACGACGATGATCACGGGCGTCTTCCGATGACCGATGTTGTTCAGCGCCTCGTAGGCCATACCGCCCGTCAAGGCGCCGTCGCCCACGACGACGACCACGTGTCCGCGATCGCTTTGCCGCCGCATCCCCTCGGCCATCCCCGAGGCGTAGCTGAGCCCAGTCGACGCGTGGCTGTTCTCGATGAAGTCGTGCTCGCTCTCGGTTCGGTTTGGATAGCCGCTCATCCCGCCCAGCTTGCGTAGCCTCGCAAATCCTTCGCGGGGCCGGGTCAGCAGCTTGTGGACGTACGCCTGGTGGCCGGTGTCCCAGAGGATCCGGTCCTTGGGGCTCTCGAACACCCGGTGAAGCGCCAGGGTCAGCTCGACCACGCCGAGGTTGGGGCCGAGGTGGCCACCCGTCTTAGAGACAGTCGCCACCAGGAACTGGCGGATCTCGTCGGCCAGGGCGCGCAACTCCGAGTCGCTCAAGGCGCGAAGATCGGCCGGACTCGTGATCCGGTCGAGAACTGGTGTGCTGGAAACCTGGTCCATATTCGCTGTTCGAGTCTAGCGAAGAGCCGGCAACGCCCCTGCTCGACAAATAACGGCGCTCAGCTGGTTTTGGTTTCTGTGCCCATTGACTGGACTCACCGTCCAGCCGTACCATGACCGCTGGCCCCAGAGGGTGGGGGGTTAAGAGACGTTAAGCGGGGGCAAAGGGGTAGGTGGAGGAGATGCGCGGAAAGTTCCGCTTGTCGCTTGCTGCAATCGTATTCATGGCGGTGGGCGCCCTGGTGCCCACGCCGGCTTCCGCTGCCGGCACACCGACGCTCGTCGCCGCCGGCTTCGACAGCCCCCGCGGCGTCGAGTTCTTCAAGGGCAAGCTGGTCGTTGGCGAGTCCGGCCACGGCGGCAAGAACTGCATCGCCGGGACGCCGACGATATGTTTCGGCCGCACATCGCAGATCTCGTGGGTGAACATGGCTAATAAGACCCACACACCGCTCGTCGACCACCTGTTCTCGGCCGCCGAGTTCTTCAACCCCAGCGAAGGCGAGGCCCTGGGAGTGAGTGGGATTTCCGCACGCGACGGCAAGCTGATGGCCATCGAGAGCGTATTCCCACAGGCCTTCGCGAACTACCACTGCCCCGCGGGTGACTCCGAGTGCGCGGCTGATCTCGCGGCGGCCACGCAGCAGGCGGGAGCCCTGATCTCCGTGAAGGCAAATGGTTCCTGGCGCAAGGTCGCCGGCGTTGGCGCGTTCGGCTTCGACTACACGGCCGATATCCCCAACCAGGAGCACGACGCCAACCCGAACGGTGTCCTGGCGGTCAACGGTGGTTCCTATGTCCTCGACGCCGGGGCAAACACGCTGGAATTCGTCAGCAACCGGGGCCATATCAGCGTCCTCCACTACTTCCCGTGGCGCGACCCGAACCCCAACGCTTTCCCATCTGACGAGGTACCTACGTGCGTCGCGAAGACCGACGACGGGCTGTGGGTCGCCACGCTTTCAGGCCACCTCTACCGCGTGCAGGGGCGGTCGGCCACGCTCGTGGCCAACTCGGACCTCAAGCATGTGACCGGCTGCGCAGCAGACGGGCAGGGGAACGTCTACTTCGTCAACATGTGGACGACGCCGACCCCCCCACAGCCATTCACGGGCAACATCGTCAAGCTTGATACCGAAGAGGGGACGTCCTCAGTGATTGCGGCCGGGCTCAATTTCCCGAACATGGATGTGGTCGGGCCGGACGGCAACCTCTACTTCAGTGCCGACAGTGTCTGCCCGGCTACGGGGATCCCGCACCTGTGCGACCAAGGCGGCACCATCTGGAAGCTGGCAGTGTCGCAGGAAAACGACGATCACGGCGACCGGAATAACCATCAGGGCTAACTAGCCCGGCGGCTCCAATCGGGGCTGGTGGCCAGCGTGCTGGGCCACCAGTCCCCAGCGCCGTCTTGCTCCCGGACTCGACCCGCACTAAACTCGGCAGCAAAGGCCGGGAAGAGGGGAAAGGAAGGGCTCAATGGAAACGCCGCTCACGCCACTGGAGTTTATGCGGCGGACTCGACGGTTGCATCCGCAGCGGGAGGCGGTCGTCGACGGCAACCTTCGCCTCAGCTACGAGCAGTTCTTCGATCGCTGTGACCGCTGGTCGAGCGCACTGCAGCAGATGGGCGTACAGGAGGGCGACCGGGTCGCCTACATCGCACCGAACGTTCACCAGCAGCTCGAGTCCTTTTACGCCGTGCCGCAGATTGGCGCCGTACTCGTGCCGGTCAACTATCGGCTGACGGCCGACGACTTCGCCTACATCATCGACCACTCGGGGGCAACGGTCGTCTGCGCCACCGAGGATTATCTCGACAGCGTGGACACGATTCGCGACGCAATCGCGGGCGTGAAGCATTTCGTCGCGCTGTCCGGCTCTCGAGCGGGATGGCTGGACTACGAGGCCACCCTCACCGCCGAATCGCCCGACGTCAGGCGGCCGGACATCGGCGAGAACGATCTCCTCACCATCAACTACACGAGCGGCACGACGGCGCGGCCCAAGGGGGTCATGATCACCCACCGCAACGCCTACCTGAACACGGTGGGGACGCTGCTTCACCTGCGCCTGGGGATCGGCGACCGGTATCTCTGGACCCTGCCGATGTTCCACGCCAACGGCTGGACGTTTGTATGGACGGTGACGGCCGCCGCCAGCACCCACGTCTGTCTGCCAAAGCCGGACCCGGCGACGGTCTTCCGGCTGATCCGCGAGGAGCGCGTGACCTGGCTGTGCGCGGCGCCGACGGTCCTGATCGGACTCGCCAACGCCCCGGCCAACCTCCGCGGCGACCTTCCACGCGGCGTCCGTGTCGTCACCGCGGG
>DATNNA010000238.1:0-13971 GCA_035602075.1 Binatus sp. (SeqCode)
CCTTAGGCTCTTGACTTCGCAACGATCTCTTCGGCGATCGACTTCGGGACTTCTTGATAGTGATGAAATTCCATGCTGTAGACGGCGCGACCCTGGGTCTTGGACCGAAGGTCGGTGGCATAACCGAACATGTTGCCAAGCGGCACGTAGGCACGTACCACCTGCATGGTGGCCCGGCCTTCCATCCCGAGAATCTGGCCGCGCCGCGATGACAGATCGCCGAGGATCTCACCCATGAACTCCTCGGGCATGACGACCTCGACCTTCATGATGGGCTCGAGCAGCGTCGGCTGGCCCTTCTGCATGCCGTCCTTGGCCGCCATCGAGCCGGCGATGGTGAAGGCCATCTCGTTCGAGTCGACCTCGTGGAAGGAGCCGTCGACCAGCGTCGCCTTGACGTCGACCACCGGGAAGCCCGCCAGCACGCCGCTGTTGAGCGCCTCGATGATGCCCTTCTCGACGGCGGAGTGGTACTCCTTCGGGATCGAGCCGCCCACGATCTTGTCGACGAACTCGAAGCCCTTGCCGGCCTCGTTCGGCTCGATGTTGATCTCGGCGTGGCCGTACTGGCCGCGGCCGCCCGACTGCCGGATGAAACGTCCGACGCCGTGCGCCTTGCGCTTGATCGTCTCGCGGTAGGCGACCTGCGGCTTGCCGACGTTGGCGTCGACCGCAAATTCGCGCAGCATGCGGTCGACAATGATCTCGAGGTGCAGCTCGCCCATCCCGGAGATGATGGTCTGGGCGGTCTCCTCGTCGGTGCGCACCTTGAAGGTGGGGTCTTCCTCGGCGAGCTTGGCCAGCGCCTGGCCCATCTTCTCCTGGTCCACCTTGGTGCGCGGCTCGATCGCCACGCTGATGACCGGGTCGGGGAAGACGATCGACTCGAGCAGGATCGGGTTGTCCTCGTCGGCGAGGGTGTCCCCCGTCGTCGTCTGCTTCAGGCCGATGGCCGCGGCGATATCGCCCGCGTAGACCTCGGGGATCTCCTCGCGGTGGTTGGCGTGCATCTGGAGAATGCGGCCGACCCGCTCCTTGGTGCCACGCGTCGCATTCCAGACGTAGGAGCCGGACTTGAGCGTGCCGGCGTAGACCCGGAAGAAGGTCAGCTTCCCGACGTAGGGGTCGGTGGCGATCTTGAAGGCGAGCGCCGCGAAGGGCTGGTTGTCGGCCGGCTTGCGCCACTCGGTGGCGTTGCTCTTGGCGTTGAGCCCTTCCACCCCGAGCTTGTCGAGCGGGGACGGCAGGAAATCGACGATGGCGTCGAGCATCGGCTGCACCCCGCGGTTGCGCAGCGCGGCACCGGCCAGCACCGGCACGAAACGGTTCGCGACCGTGCCCTTGCGGATAGCGGCCACGATCTCGGGGCCGGTGATCGGCTTGTCGTCCAGGTACTTCTGCAGCAGGACGTCGTCGAACTCGGCGACCGCCTCGACCAGCTGCTTGTGATAGAGCTCGACCTGCTCGCGCATCTCCGCCGGGACCTCTTCGGTCTCGATCGTGGTGCCCAGGTCGTCGGTATACGTGATCGCTACCTTATTAATAAGGTCGACGACGCCCTCGAACTTCTCCTCGCTACCGATCGGGAGCTGGATCGGGACGGCGTTCGCCCCCAGCCGCTCGCGGATCGACTTCCAGGACGCGAAGAAGTCGGCGCCCATCCGATCCATCTTGTTGATGAAGGCGATTCGGGGCACCTCGTAGCGATCGGCCTGCCGCCAGACCGTCTCGGACTGCGGCTCGACCCCGGCGACGGCGTCAAAGACGGCGACCGCGCCGTCGAGGACGCGCAGGCTCCGCTCGACCTCGACAGTAAAGTCTACGTGCCCGGGTGTGTCGATAATGTTGATCCGGTGGCCGCGCCAGTTCGCGACGGTGGCGGCCGACGTGATCGTGATGCCACGCTCCTGCTCCTGCACCATCCAGTCCATGGTGGCGGCGCCGTCGTGCACCTCACCCATCTTGTGGATCCGGCCGGCATAGAAGAGGATGCGTTCGGTCGTGGTCGTCTTCCCGGCATCGATGTGGGCCATGATGCCGATGTTGCGAACCTTGTCCAACGCGTAAGTCCGAGCCATTTTTGTTTCTGCCAATTTCCTAGTACCTGAAGTGACTGAAGGCCTTGTTGCTCTCAGCCATCTTGTGCGTCTCTTCGCGGCGCTTGATGGTGGCGCCGACCCCATTGGCGGCGTCCATCAGCTCTCCGGCGAGTTTTTCCTGCATTGATTTCCCCGAGCGGGCCCGGGCGTATCGGACGATCCAACGCCGGGCCAGCGCCGAGCGCCGGTCCGGCCGGATCTCGACCGGCACCTGGTAGGTGGCGCCGCCGATCCGACGAGGCTTGACCTCGAGCACCGGCGTGGCGTTCTTCAGGGCCGCGTCGAAGACCTCGATCGGGTCCTTCTTGGCGACCTTCTTGATCCGGTCGAGCGACCCGTAGACGACCCGCTCGGCCGTGCTCCGCTTGCCGCGCTGCATGACGACGTTGACGAACTTAGCTACGCCCTCGTGTGTGTACACTGGGTCGGGCAGGACGACACGCTTGTGAATCCGGGGACGCCGCGGCATCTAGGCCTTCTTCGCCTTCTCGCGCTTGGCGCCGTACTTCGAGCGGCCCTGCTTGCGCCCCTTGGCGCCGGCCGTGTCGAGGGTGCCGCGAACGACGTGGTACCGGACACCGGGAAGGTCCTTGACGCGGCCGCCGCGGATGAGGACCACCGAGTGCTCCTGGAGGTTGTGCCCGATCCCGGGGATATAGGCGGTGACCTCCTGGCGGGAGGTGAGGCGAACGCGGGCGACCTTCCGAAGTGCGGAGTTCGGCTTCTTCGGCGTGGTCGTATAGACGCGCACGCAGACGCCCCGCCGCTGCGGGGAGCCTTGCAGCGCCGGTGCTTTCGTCTTCTTGACCAGCGGCTTGCGGCCGTATCGGATCAGCTGTGAGATGGTAGGCATGGGTTAATCTCGCCCGATTTTCGGGCGCGAAGCGCTATTCTACGGCCGTGTCGAGTCGGCTGTCAAATGGCTCGCGCCTTGCCCGGACGGGACTTCCCCTTCTTACCCGAATTCAGGCGGGTGTAACCGCCGTGGCGCTGATCGCCGGGATGACCGCCTGTAGCAGCCCCGCGTCGAAGAGGCCCGCCGCCAGCCCGACCTCCAATCCAAGCGCCGGAACGACCCCGGCCGAAGCCGCCGCGCAGCTCTTCGGGGTGCTCGAGGCGCGGCGCTGCAAGGCGCCTGAGCCGGCCACCTGCGAGAATCCGGGCCAACCCGCTCACGACACGGCCGCGATTGCCGGACTCGACGGGTTCGCCGTGGCGAAGACCACCTTTACCCCCCGCGGCATACCCGTGATTGGCAACGCGGCGGCGGTCCTTGATCTGGAAGGGCAGGCGGCGGCGGGCGGCCTGTATTTCATCGACGGCACAGGGGTCGTCCGTCGGCTCGACCCGGGCGGCGGGGTGAAGATCGTGGCGACGTTTGCGATCACGAGCCGGCAGCAAACCGTCTCCTTCGCGGTCAGCCCGGACGGCACCCACCTGATGGCGGCCGTCTTCACCTTCCCGAACAACTCGCCCAGCTCCGACCCGAGTGAGCCGTTCGGGCACTTCAGCGGCCCCTACCGCCTCGAGCTAGCGGCCGCGACGGCGGGTGGCTCGACCTCGACGGTCAAGAAATGGGAGTCGGGGACCACCCAGTACCCGGACGGTCCGGGTGGCTTCACGAACTTCGTCCTCGCCGGCTGGGACGGGCAGGGTCCGATCGTCCTGGTGCACGCCACGACCGGCACCCAGAACGGCTGGCTGGACAACCAGCGGTGGTTCGCCGGCAACCTGGCGCGGCTCCGTGCCGATGGGACGATCGGGCCGGTGATTGGTCCCGCCGACTGCCTCCCCTACTGGCGGCCCGTCGCCGGTCGGTTCGTCTGCACCAGGGCGCCGAGTGGGAGCCAATCGGGAACGCCCGTTAGCGTGGTCAACCTCGACGGTTCGGTCGTCTGGAGCGGGCTCGCACCCGCGGGAGCGAGCGTGGCCGGCGGCTTCGCGCTCTCGCCCAATGGAACGCGGCTGGCGATGGACGGCCAGGTGGTGACATTGGCCAGCGGAGCCACGCTCCGTCTGCCCGCCAATTTCACGCCGGAGGGATGGCTGTCGATGGACACGATCATCGGCCTGATCCCGGGAGCGCATACGGCCGGAACCCTCGGCATCGTTCACACCCAGAACCCGCAGCATGCGGAGGACTGGGGATTCTCAGGAACCTTCGTCGGGACCCTGCAACCGTCGGGTCAAGCCGCGCTCTAAAACGGCTTGAGGATCATGAGCCAGAGGAGCAGGGCGAGCGCGACCACGCCGATCGCCGTGATGACTCCCACGGGCGCGGCCTCGACCGCCCGTCGGATCTCTTCCGGCGACCCGGGCGCTGACGTCGTTGTCTTCCCCCGACGGTCCCATGCCGGGAGGCCGACCACTCCTCGAACCGCGTTGAAACGCCCACCGAACGCGCTCATCGCCCCGATCGTAAGGATGAGCACCGCCAGCGCCGTCCAGATCCAGGCCCGACCCCACCACCGTCCCTGGAACCCGAGGAACAACCCAGAGATGACGGTCAAGGCGATGAAGGTGTACATCACACCGGTGGTTTGCTTCGACAGCTCGGTGAGCGACCGGATCCCATCGGTCGTCTTCTCGGAGCGCAGGCGGAAGGCCATCGCCGCCGAGGTGCCGTGCGCCAGAAGGAAGCCCGCCACCGAGGCGATGTGGGCGAACAGGAGCCAGTTGTACATCTCCCGGATTATGGAGGCGCGCTCGCCGGCCGGGCAAGGATGAATTGCTCAGGCAGCGAGCGGCACCGGCCGGGAGGTCTCGAGGGCGCCGGCTGACGCCAGGCGAGTCGCGCCGGTCAACACCGCGAGGTAGAGCAGGTCGGCCAGGTAGTTGTCGTTGACAAAGCGGCCGAAGAGCAGCGATAGGGTCAGCACCAGGGTCCCCACCGTGAGGACGGCTCCGAGTGATGGGGCTCGCCAGATCCGCCAGAGACCGATCGCCAGCACCGGGGCCGCCACCGCCGCCTGCACCAGACCAAAGGGAAACCGGGCATCCGGCGAAGAGATGACGTGGAGCGCGAGGAGCAGGCTCGCCAACGAATACCCCTGGATCCGGTACACGCCCGGAATGGTTCCCGCGACGAAGCTCACCGTGTCCGTCCAGTAAGCCTGCGCGTTCCACACGAGAAAGGGGGCCATCGTGATCAGAGCCGGCGCGAGCAAGGCTCCGCCGATGATCGCGAGCCGGCGCACCCGATCGATCGCCGGCCCGGAACGAGGCCAGAGCGCGACGGCGACACAGGGCAGGAAGAAGAGCGCGAACGGCTTGAAGGCGAACGCCACCCCGAAGGCCAGCGCCGCAAGCCTCGGCTTGCCTCGAGCCCAGGCCACCACGCCCAGGGTGAGCGGCGCGAGGAAAAGGATGTCGTTGCGACCCTGTGGAAAGTAGAAGAAGGGGTTGAGGAAGAGCGCGGCCAGGGCGACATAGCGATGGTCCCATCGCCAGGGCAGGGTGAGGAGCCCGGCGCCGGCCGCCACCGCGGTGAGGATGAGGACGATGCGGAAGTCGAAGGGCACGGCGAGCAGGCGAGCCACCAGGGAAAAGGGCACGCCGACCAGGAACGTCAGCGGCGAGTAGACGTAGTGGAAGAGGCTCGAGTCGAGCGGCTGGTTGACGTACCAGTGCCAGAGCCGCATGCTCGTCTGCGAGTAATCGACGCCATAGGGATCGTGGCCCGCGAGCAGCAGCTTGACGGCCTCTTCCGTCTGGTAGGCGCCGTCGTGCATCAGCAGGGGAGCACCCGTCTTCCATCGCAGCGCGATCAACGCCACCGCGGGCAGGCCGACGGCGGCGACGATGAAGATCGACAGCCCCTGGAGCTGACACCGGCCGCGGGCCAGGCAGTACGCCGCGTATCCGACGCCGAGAAGGCCGGCGACGGTGAGCGCGAGTCCCGCCAGCCGTCCCAGAAAGATGCCGCTACCGTACCAGGCCCAGTTGGAGGCGAGGATCGCGGCGCCCAGCAGGAGCAGGCTGGGGCCGGGTCGCAACAGGGTGCGGCTGAAGAGCCGCGCCAGAACCCTCATGCCGGACGCCAACGCCGAGCGGCCAGCCCGGCAAGGATGAGTTCGACCCCGAGGAGCAGGTGCGTGTCGTGAAAGTAGCGGCTGACGAAGAGAACACTGGTGAAGACCAGTCCCAACAGGACGAGCACATCCGACAGGGGGGCGCCGCGCCGCAGCCAACGCCACCCCGCCGCCCAGACGGCGCAGGCTACTGCTACTTCCAGCAGCGCGAAGGGAAACGCGTCGCGCGGTCCGTGGATGACGCCGGCGGACAGCAGCATCGCCGAAAGGCCGAAGCCGTTGATCGGGTAGGCGTCGGCCCCGCTGCCGACGACGAAGACGACCGTGTCCCGGATGAAGGCCGACGCATCCCACAAAACGAACGGCAGCAGGAACGCCGCGACCGTCGCCGATCCCACCACGGCCGCGCGGGCGATGGTCCGCGCGTCAGCTCCGCGAACCCCGGCCCACACCACAATCAGCGGGACGGCCAGCAGCGCGTGCTGCTTGGTTGCGATCGCGCATCCTAGCAGTAGGCCCATCAAGAAGAAGCGCCGACCTTGCGCGGCGAGGAGCGCCGCAAGCAGGAGCGCCACCACCGGCAGGTCGTTGTCACCGAGGACGGCCAGCAGGCTATGACCGGGAACGAGGAAGAGGGCGACGGCCGCCAACCGTCCCGGCGTGCCCGGAAAGAGGGCGCCGAGTAGGAACCAGACCGCCGCCGCGGCCAGCAGGAGAAAGACGCGCTCATCCCACCAGCCGAAGGTCAGCTTCGACACCGTTTGGAGTGGGAGTGGAAAGAGGAACTGACCGGGCCAGGTGACGAGGTGATGTAGCGCCGGGCTGGGGAAACTCTCCCCCCAGGGCGCGGCCGCCAGGCCGGCGCGTCCGTAGTCGGCACCATACGGGTCCGTCCCGTTCAGGACGAAGTCGCCGGCAAGCTGGGTCTGATACGCGCCATCACCGATCAGGGCCCGGGGCGATGCGACGAGGTGCCAGCGGATGATGCCGCCCACCACCGGCAGCGCATAGAGCACGCCGACCACCGCCCCGGCCGCGAACGCTTTCAGTTGCGGCCTGGCGAGCGTGGTGATAATCAGGGCCGCGACCAGGCAGGCCAGGGCGCCCGGGATCCAGGCGGGGACCGCCCAGGTGACGGCGATCTGCCAGTCGATGGCCACCGTTGGCAGACCGAGGAAGATCAGGACGAGCGCATCACCGTGCTGGGCCACGAGCGAGGGTGACCGGGCCGGAAGATGGGTGGCGGCGAGCTGCACCCCGGTACAACGGGCCACCGCGGCCAATCTCTCCCGGCAGCCTTTGCTAGCCTGAGTTGTCGCCGTCATCAAATGGGAGGGAGTCCATGACACGTCGACTCGAGCCACAGGACCTGTATGCCATCAAGCTTGTCGACGATCCGCAGATCACGCCCGACGGCGGACGGATCGCCTACGTCGTCATCGAGATCGACCGCACGACCTACGAATACCACCGCTCCATCTGGGTCGCGGCGACGCAGCCGGGCCAGCCGCGCCGCTACACGGCCGGCGACAACGACACGAACCCGCGGTGGTCACCGGACAGCCGATCGCTCGCCTTTATCCGCGCCCCCGCGGGCGAGGTCAAGCCCAAGAATGTCGAGGAGCGCGATCGCGGCGTCGGGAAGGCGCAGCTGTGGTTGTTGCCGGCGGACGGCGGAGAGGCGCGCCAGCTCACCTGGGCACGATGGGGCGTAAGCGATCCCGTCTGGTCGCCGGACGGCACCTTCATCGTCTACTCGGCGGAAGTCGGCGAGCCTGACGATCCTGAGGCTGAGGACGCCGGCCTGCACGAGAAGCGCGTGCCGGCCGTCCGCAGAATCGACCGTCTTTGGAATCGCCTGGACGGCGAGGGCTGGATCTACGAACGCCGCCGACATCTCTTCCGCATCTCGAGCGAGGGCGGCCACCCGGAGCAACTGACTGACGGCGATTGGGACGACGGCTCGCCCGCCTTTTCACCCGACGGTCGCCGCATCGCCTTCACCTCGGACCGGACGGCGGAGCGCTGGAGCTGGCCGGCCAACGACATCTGGGTTCTGGATCTGCCGTCGAAAGCGCTGATACGCCTGACCGACGAGACGGTGTTCGCCGGGCCGCCGGCGTGGTCGCCCGATGGGCGCCGCGTGGCGTTCGTGGCCTCACGCCGCCGCAAAGAGGACGGCTACAACGATCTGATGGTCGCCGATGCCGATGCGCCGGGCGTGGTGCGAAAGCTCACCGAGGATTTTTTGCCGACGTTCTCCGATACCGCTATCGACGACCAGCGGGTCGGCCACGGTGGGCCGCACCTGTACTGGTCGACGGACGGCAAGGAGATCTATTCGCAAGCGGCCGGCCGAGGCTCGACGCTCGTCTATGCGGTTCCCGCCGCCGGCGGAACGCCGCGTCTCGTGATCGGAGGCCAGCGCCGCATCTACGCGGTGAGCATGGACCGAGCGCGCCGCCGCGTCGCGCTGGCCAGCTCCGACCCATCGACCCCCGGGGACCTCTTCCTTCACGACACGGCCGGCGGTGGCCGGGATGCGCGCCTCACGGAACTGAACGCGCCGCTCTTTGGCGAGGTTGAGCTGGCCGTTCCTGAGGAGTTCACCTTCAAAGGCGCGGACGGCTGGGACATTCACGGCTGGATCGTCCGACCCAGCCCCCACCCTAACCCTCCCCTGCAAGCGGGGGAGGGCATTGAGCGCAGGCCACCGGCCATCCTCGAGGTCCATGGGGGGCCGATGGCGATGTACAGCTGGAGCTTCTTCTTCGAGTTTCAGCTGCTCGCCTCGCACGGGTATGCCGTCGTGCTCACCAATCCCCGCGGCAGCACCGGGTACGGCCGCGCCTTTTCGGCCGCGGTCAACGGAGACTGGGGCGGCAAGGATTTCCAGGACGTCATGGCCGGTGTTGACGCCGCGGTCGCCAACGGCTGGGTCGATCCGGACCGGCTCGGCGTTGCCGGGGGCAGTTACGGCGGCTACATGACGAACTGGGCGATCGGTCATACCGATCGCTTCAAGGCCGCCGTCACGATGCGGTGCGTGAGCAACCTCGCCTCCATCTTCGGTACCGGCGACCTCGACTGGATCCTGACGATTGACACCATGGACGCGGTCCCCTGGAAAGACCTGGACCGGCTGATGGAGCGCTCGCCGATCACCTTCGTGGAGCGGATGACGACGCCGCTGCTGATCCTGCATGGCGATCGCGACCTCCGCTGCCCGATCTCCGAAGGTGAGCAGCTGTTCACCGCGCTCAAGCTGCTTGGCCGCGAGGTGAGAATGGTCCGCTTCGAGGGCCAGTCCCATGACCTGTCGCGCAGCGGCCATCCGCGCTCGCGCGTCATCCGTCTGCGGCACATCGTCGCCTGGTTTATCTCTCACATCCGGACCGAGGCGCTGCGGCCCAAAGGGGAGCTCGCTAGAGCCGGGGCCTCGGGAGCGTAGGGGAAAAAGAAAGGGCCACCCGCCGGGGTGGCCCCTTGGTGCTCGGGTCGCGTTAGCTGGTAGCGGGAACCGGTTGCGGGAGCTCCGCGAACATCTTGAACGACTCCTCGCGCAGCTTCTGGTAGTAGTCGAGTCCGGTCCCCGCGGGGATCAGCTTGCCGATGATCACGTTCTCCTTCAGGCCACGAAGCCGATCGACCTTGCCGGAAATCGCGGCTTCGGTCAGCACGCGCGTCGTCTCCTGGAAGGAGGCTGCCGACAGCCAGCTCGCCGTGTTGAGCGCGGCCTTGATCAGGCCGAGCAGGACGGTCTGGGCCACCGACGGATCGCCGCCTTCGGCCAACACCTTGGCGTTCGCTTCCTCGTACTCCCACTGCGAGACGATTTCGCCCGGCAGCAGGTCGGTGTCGCCGGCGGTATCGACGCGGACTTTCCGCATCATCTGCCGGATGATCACCTCGATGTGCTTGTCGTTGATGTCGACACCCTGCGAGCGGTACACCTTCTGGACCTCATCGACGAGGTAGGTCTGGACCGCCTCGCGACCAAGGATGTGGAGCAGTTCCTGCGGGCTGATCGAGCCTTCGGTGATCTGCTGTCCGGCCTTGATCTTCTGGCCGCTCTGGACGTTGACCCGGGAGCCGTGCGGGATGGGGTACTCGCGCCACTCCTCATCCATGCTCCGGATCACGATCTGGTTGCGCTCGACCCGGGCCACGCCGGACGCCCGCGACTGGATGACCTTCTCGGTGCCGTCCTCGCTCGCGCCCCGCGCAATCTCCTGGCCTTCCTGCACGGTCGCACCCGACTCGATCAGCGGCTGCATCTTGTCCGTGAGGATGTATGGAATGTCGTAGACGTCGCGCGAGGTGACCTTGACCTTGCGGGCGGTCTCGGTACGGATGATCTCCACCTCGCCATCGATCTCAGAGATGATCGACTTGCCCTTCGGGATGCGGGCCTCGAACAGCTCCTCGACGCGCGGCAGGCCCTGCGTGATGTCCGTGCCCGCGACGCCACCGGTATGGAACGTCCGCATGGTGAGCTGGGTGCCAGGCTCGCCGATCGACTGCGCGGCGATGACGCCCACCGCCTCACCGATCTCGACCAGCTTGCCGGTCGCCAGGTTGCGGCCATAGCACAGACGGCAGACGCCCTCGCGCGCCTGGCAGGTGAGCACCGAACGCACCTTGACCTGGGCCACGCCCGCCTGGATCAGGTGGCGCGCCTGGATGTCGGTGATTTCCGTGCCTTCTTTGACCAGGGTCTCTTGCGTCTTCGGGTCCAGGACCGCAGCGGCCGCCACGCGACCGGCGACCCGCTCGAAGAGCGGCTCGGTCAGCGCGCGTTCCTCCGAAATGTCCGTCACCCAAATGCCGGAAGTCGTGCCGCAGTCCTCGGTCCGGACGATCACGTCCTGCGCGACGTCAACCAGCCGGCGGGTCAGGTAGCCCGAGTCCGCGGTGCGGAGTGCCGTGTCGGCGAGACCCTTGCGGGCGCCGTGGGTCGAGATGAAGTACTCCAGCACGGTCAGCCCTTCAGAGAAGTTCGCCTTGATCGGCAGGTCGATGATCCGGCCGGTCGGGTCGGCCATCAAGCCTCGCATACCGGCCAGCTGCCGGATCTGCTGGATGTTCCCTCGAGCGCCAGAGTTGGCCATCATGAAGACCGGGTGAAGGGCGTCGAAGCTCTTCATCGTGGCGGCCGTCACTTCCTCCGTCGCCTGGGTCCAGAGGTCAACGGTCTGGGTATAGCGCTCGTCGTCGGTGATCAGGCCGCGCTTGAACTGCAGATCGATGTCGCCGAGCTTCTTCTCGGCGCCCGCCAGGATGGCGGCCTTGCCGGCCGGCGTCTTGATGTCCATGGCGGAGATCGTGATGCCGGCCTTGGTCGCGTAGGCGAAGCCGACCCGCTTGATGTCGTTGGCGACCCGCGCGGTCAGCTCGTTGCCATGGAGGCGGAAACACTCGGCCACGATTGCCCGCAGTGCCTTCTTGTCGAAGACACCGTTCTGGAAGGTCATCGCGTCGCCATGCCCCTCGGCCGGCTGCACCCCGATGGGCAGGACCTGGTTGAAGAGCACGCGGCCCGGCGACGTGCGAACCAGCTTGCCGTCGATCCGGACGCGGACCTCCTGCTGGACGTGGACGCGCCGGTTGTCGAGGGCGAGCAACGCTTCCTCGGCCGTGCCGTAGGTTGGCAGCTCCTGATCCTTGATGTCGGGCGTCGCCTTGATCATGGTCAGGTAGTAGGTGCCGAGCACGATGTCCTGGGTCGGACTGATGACCGGGTGGCCATCCGAGGCCGACAGGATGTTGTTGGACGACATCATCAAATTCTTGGCTTCCGCGATGGCACCGCTGAAGAGCGGCACGTGGACGGCCATCTGGTCGCCGTCGAAGTCAGCGTTGAAGGCGCTGCAGACCAGCGGGTGGATCTGGATCGCGGATCCCTCCACCAGCACCGGCATGAACGCCTGGATGCCGAGGCGGTGCAGCGTAGGCGCGCGGTTGAGGAGCACCGGATGCTCCTTGATCACCTCATCGAGCACGTCCCACACCTCGGGGCGGACGCGCTCCACCATGCGCTTGGCGGACTTGATGTTCTGGGTGTAGCCCTTGCTGACCAGTTCTCGCATGACGAATGGCTTGAACAGCTCGAGCGCCATCTTCTTCGGGAGCCCGCATTCGTGCAGCTTCAGCTCCGGGCCGACGACGATGACGGAACGGCCGGAGTAGTCGACACGCTTGCCGAGCAGGTTCTGCCGGAAACGGCCCTGCTTGCCCTTGAGCATGTCGGACAGCGACTTCAACTTGCGGTTGCCGGTGCCGGTGATCGCCCGGCCGCGGCGGCCGTTGTCGATCAGGGCGTCGACGGCCTCCTGCAGCATGCGCTTCTCGTTGCGCACGATGATCTCAGGGGCGCCAAGCTCGAGCAGCCGCTTGAGGCGGTTGTTGCGGTTGATGACGCGACGGTAGAGGTCGTTCAGGTCGGAGGTCGCGAAGCGGCCACCGTCGAGCTGAACCATAGGGCGCAGTTCGGGCGGAATGACCGGCAGCACGTCGAGGATCATCCAGGTCGCGGACGCGCCTGACTTGCGGAAGGCCTCGACCACCTTGAGCCGCTTGATCGCCTTCTGCCGCTTCTGGCCGGAGTTCGACTTCGACTCCTCGCGCAGGATGCCGGATTCCTGGAGCAGGTCGATGCGGGCCAGCAGGTCGTGGATCGCCTGCGCGCCGATGCCCGCCTTGAAGACCTTGCCGAACTTTTCCGTGAACTCGCGGAACTCCTGGTCGGAGAGAAGCTGCTTGACATAGAGCGAGTCGAGCTGGGTCTTGGACGACTCGATGTCGCCCGAAAGGCCCTCGGTATCCTTCTTCAGCTGGGTGGTGAGGGTGGCGGCCTTCTGCTCGAAGTCCTCTCGCCACTTGGCGATCTCTTCGTCAGACTTGCTCTTCAGCTCCTGCTGGCGCTTCTTGGTCGAAGCCTGGACCTGGTCGATTTTCTTCTCGACCTGCTTGGGCAGTTCCCGGGCGAGCTTGTCCTCGAACAGGGTGCCCTTCTCGATGATGACCTGTTCGTCATCACCTTCGCCGATCGTGAAGTTGGTAGCAGCCTTCTTGCCCTTCTGGGCCTTGATCTTCTCGACCAGTTCCTTGGCACGCGAGGTCATCGCGTCGACGGTCTCGTCGAGCGACTCCTCCAGGTCCTTGATCTTGGCCTTGGTGTCTTCCTGCTTGGCCTTGACCCGCTGGTCCAGCTCCTCCTTCAGCTCCTTGACCGCGGTGTCGCGCTCCTCCTGGAGCTTGATCACCCGATCGTTGTGCTGAGGTGAGGACTTGGAGAGGTATTCCTTGCGCGCCTCCTCATCGATGTTGGTCACGATGTAGTTGGCGAAGTAGAGGACCTTCTCCAGGTTGCGCGGTGACATGTCGAGGAGCAGGCCCATCCGCGACGGAATTCCCTTGAAATACCAGACGTGGCTGACCGGTGAGGCCAACTTGATGTGCCCCATCCGCTCCCGCCGTACTTTCGAGCGGGTGACCTCTACGCCGCATTTGTCGCAGATGATCCCCTTGTAGCGGTAACGCTTGTACTTGCCGCAGTGGCATTCCCAGTCGCGCTGCGGACCGAAAATCCGCTCGCAGAACAATCCGTCGCGCTCTGGCTTCAGGGTGCGGTAGTTGATCGTCTCCGGCTTGGTCACCTCGCCGTGTGACCATGACAGGATGGTCTCCGGCGATGCCAGAGAGAGCTTCAGTGCGTCGAAGTTTTCCAGTTTCAGTGTCATTGATTACCTCAAAGAATCAAGCGGATTCTGCGCGGCGCGCGGCGCGCCGGTCGCCCATTGGTCCGACTCATCGATCTCATCGCGCTCGAGGTTGATGCC
>DATNNA010000239.1:0-7917 GCA_035602075.1 Binatus sp. (SeqCode)
GCAGGGGAAGGCGGAGATCGCAGCCGTCGATCCGGGCGAGCAGCTCATTGGTGCCGAGGCCGGACGTCAGAACGAGACGCTTGGCTACCCGCTCACCGGCCCCGGTGTCGATCGCGATCAGGCCCTGCCGGCGGCCGATCCGGTTGACCACGGTGTTCTCCTCGATCGCGACGTCGGCGGCGCGGAGTCGCGCGAGCAGCGCTGCCGTGATCGGCGGGACATAGAGGAAGCCCGCCTCGACGTCGAGCCGGCCGAGATCGACATCGAACTGGGGAAAGCGGGCCCGGAGCCCCTCCCGGGTAAGGGCTTCCGTCTTCAGGTGCAGGCCCTGGAGGACGCGGTAGCTCTCCTCGGCGTAGGTCGCCGACAGGGCGGGCGTGACGCTCGCCTTGGCGAGGTTCAGGCAGCCGCATTCGATGAGAAAGGACTCGCCGGTTTCACGCTGGAAGTCCAGCCAGAGCTTGTGGGCCTCGAACGCCAGCCTCGCGTAAACCGGATCGAGGTAATCGTTGCGGATCGACCGGGTCAGGCTGAAGGACGCCGCCCGCGGATCGCCCATTCGCCATTGGTCCAGAACCAGGACGCGTGCCCCCCGCCGGCTCGCGAAGTCGGCGGTAAAGAGGCCCATGACGCCGGCGCCGATGATCGCCAGGTCGTAAACGGTCTCGGCCAAGGTCCGGGTCAGCTGGCGAGCTGGTCGGAGACCCGTGTGCAGTAGCGCGGATAGTGGGCGCGGTAGCCCAGCAGCCAACCAACCGGGGCCAGCGCCGGGAGTCCGAGCCGCACCCATAGAGGGCGGCCGAGCGACTGGGTTTCCCTGCGGTAGGCGGCGGCGATCACGGCCCACTGCAGCATGTTCCCAACGCCGTGCAGGTGGTGCCGGCCGTCGCGGGCCAGCCCGAAGGTGGTTTCCGAGAACTCCTGCTTCAGCATGCCCGGCCGGAACTCGACCATGAGGTGGGCCTCGGCGTCCCCCGCGTTCCACAGGCAGTGGGCCGTTCGCCGCGGCACCGTCAGCTGCTGGCCCGGCCCGAGTTCGAACCGGGCGCCGTGGACGGAGAACGACGCGGTGCCCGAGAGCACCGTAAAGTGCGACTCCTGGACGGGGTGGATGTGGGCATCGCCGACGCTGCCGCCGGGCGCGAGCCACGACTCATACTGCACCAGCTCGCCGTTCGTTTCGGGGGCAGTCTTTAGAAAGCGGATCCGTTCGCCGTGGAGGGGGTTTTCAATGATCGGACCGACGATGGGCGACGTCACCTCGTTGGAGTGTTTTGCGGAGTATAGAAGAAGACGCAGACCCGTGCAATAAATTGCGCGACTCTGTGCAATACTGCCGTCAACCCGCCCGTGAAGCCGCTCGTTTTCGCGAATTTTCTCGCGCCGAACATGACCACCGTCTATGCCGACGTGGCGGCACGGGTCGGCCGGGCGCTGGGAGCGCCGGCGCGGCTGGTTGACGGCAACGGCTTCGACCAGCTGCGGGATGGCTCCGTCGACGTGGCCTTCCTCTGTGGGCTTCCCTACGTCCGCCTGTGCGGGGAGCGGCCAGGCATGCTTCGGCCGCTGGCGGCTCCGATCCTGGACGAGGCGCGCTACCAGGACCGGCCGGTGTATTTCTCGGACGTGATCGTTCGCCGCGATAGCCCCTTTCGTTCGTTCGGCGATCTCCGTGGGCGTAGCTGGGCATACAACGAGCCGGGATCCTTCTCGGGCTGCCTGCTGGTCCGCCATCACCTGCTGCAGATGGGCGAAACGGAGGCATTCTTCGGCCTCCTGACGTTCTCGGGCCGGCACCAGGAGTCGATCCGACAGGTGCGCAGCGGCGAGGTTGACGCGTCGGCCGTCGACTCCCACGTCCTCGGCGTCGAGCGCTTGCGAAATCCGGATCTCGCTCGGGAGATTCGGGTGCTGATCGCCCTCGGCCCCTCAACCATCCCCCTGGTCGTCGCCACGTCCGGGGTTTCCGAAGCTGTGCAGGAGCGGGTTCGCGACGCGCTTTGCGCGTTAGGAACGGATCCCGTTAGCCGGGACGTTCTCGCCAGCGGTCTGATCCGGCGCTTCACGCCCATCGACGACCGAGCCTACGACGACATCCGCCAGAAGATGGCGGTTGTGGATCAGCGGCGGGCGCCTTCCAGTTCCGCCGGCACCCGCTGAATCGCGGCGACGAACGACTGCGGCGTCAGCACCCCGCGGAACCGATCGCCGTCGACCACCGCCACCCAGCTGGCTTGATGGATCAGCATCTGCGAGAAGGCGTCATACAGCGTTCGATCGGCCCCGATGATCGCATCGAGGGGACGGGCTCGGTCCCCAACCTGGCCATCGCCGTCGGCGAGGTCTCGGTCTAGCTCGCCAACCGGTTTGTCGTTTCGATCGAGGACGACCACCCGGGTCCAGCGGCTGTCGAGCACCCGGCGGGCGTCGGCCAGCGAGTCGTCGGCGTGGACAACCGGCGGGCGCTCCAGCGCATTCAGGTCGATCGGCGTCACCGACAGCCGCTTGAGTCCTCGGTCGGGTCCGAGGAGATCGACGACCAGGTCGGACGCCGGTTTGGCCAGGATGGCCGCCGGCGTGTCGTACTGCTCGAGGCGGCCGGCGTTCATGACCGCGATCCGGTCACCGAGCTTGATCGCCTCATCGATGTCGTGGGTCACGAAGACAACCGTCTTGCGCACCTCCCGCTGGATCCGCAGGAACTCGTTCTGCAGGCGTTCACGCGCGATCCGATCGATGGCGCCGAAGGGTTCGTCCATCAGTAAGACCGGCGGGTCGGCTCCTAGGGCACGGGCGACGCCGACGCGCTGCCGCTGCCCGCCAGAGAGCTGATGCGGGTATCGCCGGGCGAACTGTTTGGGATCAAGGCCGACCAGCTCGAGGAGCTCGGTGACACGACGCTGGATCCTGTCCTTGTCCCAGCGGAGCAGCCTGGGGACCGTGGCGACGTTGTCGGCGATGTTCAGGTGCGGAAAGAGGCCGACGTTCTGAATGACATAACCCATTCGCAGCCGCAGGACGACCGGGTCAACATGGGTGACGTCCTGCTCATCGTGAAAGATTCGTCCCTCTGTCGGCTCGATCAGCCGGTTGATCATCTTGAGGGTGGTGGTCTTTCCGCAGCCCGATGGCCCTACCAGCATGGTCAGCTGGCCGGTGGGGAACTCGATCGTCAGCTCCCGAACGGCGGCGTGGCCGCCCGGAAAGCGCTTGGTGACCTTCTCCAGCCGAATCATTAGAAACTTCTACTGTAGATTGATTAGCCCCGGGGGGCCCTGCTAGCATCGGGCGATGCTCGCCACCGGGGTCGTGGGGGCGGTCGAAGACCCGTGGATCCGGTGGTCCTGGATATCGGGGCACGCCGACGTCATCATCGCCGCGCTCCTCCAGCACATCCAGTTGACGCTGATCGCTGTCGTGATCGGACTCGTGATTGCCGTCCCCCTTGGCCTGCTGGCCTGGCGAAGCCGCGTGTTCCGGGGGCCGATCTTTTCGGTCACCGGCATCCTCTATACCATCCCCTCGCTCGCCCTCTTCTCGTTCCTCCTGCCGTTTACGGGCCTGACTATCCTGACCGCTGAGATCGGCCTGGTCGGATACACGCTGCTGATCCTCGTTCGCAACATCGTGGTGGGGCTGAACGCGGTGCCTGGTGATGTTCGCGAAGCCGCGCGTGGCATGGGTTTCCGACCGCTCGCCGAGCTCGCGCGGATCGATTTACCGCTGGCATTCCCAGCCATCCTCGCCGGCGTCCGCATCGCGACCGTTACCACGATCGGCCTCGTGACCGTCACCGCCCTGATCGGCGAGGGCGGTCTGGGCAGCCTCATCTACGACGGACTTCTTCGCGATTTCAAGACCCCGCTGGTGGTTGGAACGGTGCTGTCGGTGGCGCTCGCGGTCATCGCTGACCTGGGCCTGGCCGGCGCGCAACGGCTCATCACACCATGGGCGAGAAGCCGAGCAACCCCATGAACTTCATCGGGCAGGTCGTGCAATGGTTCCTCGATCCGGCCCACTGGCAGGGCGACAGCGGGATCCTCCATCGCACCTTCGAACACCTCGTGATGTCCGGGTTGTCAGTGCTGGCCGCGGCGTTGATCGCCCTGCCGGTCGGGATCGCGATCGGGCACTACGGCCGTGGTGGGATCGTTGCGATCAACGTCTCCAACATCGGGCGGGCCATCCCCTCGTTTGCCCTGCTGGTCATCGCGGTCCAGCTGTTCGGCATCGGCGCTCTGCCAGCGTTCATCGCCCTGGTCGCGCTCGCGATCCCGCCCATGGTGACCAACAGCTACATCGGGATGCGGGAGGTCGATCCCGACGTCCGCGAGGCCGCCCGCGGCATGGGCATGCGCGAGCGCGCCGTCCTCGCGCGTGTCGAGCTACCGATCGCGTTGCCATTCATCATGGCTGGCATCCGCACGTCGGCGGTGAACGTGGTGGCCACCGCGACGCTCGCGGCCCTGGTGGCGTGGGGTGGTCTCGGCCGCTTCATCGTCGACGGCCTGGGGCTTCAGGACTACCCGATGCTTTTCGCGGGCGCCCTTCTGGTCGCCGTCCTCTCCCTGATCGTCGAATTCTCGCTCGCCGGCGTGCAGCGCCTGTCCACGCCGGCCGGGCTCCGTCTATCGAAATCGAGCCAGAAGGAGGAATCGTCAGGAACAGCACTCGACACGGCGGCGGTCGCGGCGTAGTTTTCGGTCATTTCTTGGAGGTGGAGCAATGCGTTTGAAGCGAATCTTTGTCCTGGGCGCCAGCATGGTCGCCCTGGCCCTGGTCACAACCTCGTGCGGCTCAACAGGTGGGCCGTCCAGTTCGGCAAAAGCCACGATTCGGGTCGCGTCCTTCAACTTCTCGGAGAGCATCATCCTGGCACATATCTATGGAGGCGCCCTCAAGAACAAGGGCTACACCATTGATTACCGCGATAAGCTCGGCAACCGCGAGATCGTGGAACCGTCGCTGGAGAACGGCCTGATCGACCTGTACGCCGGCTACGCGGCCACCGACCTCAACTTCATCGACAAGCGCCAGGGGTTAGCCCTGGAGGCGGGAACCGACGCGGCCGCGAATGTGCAGAAGATTAATTCCCGTCTCAGCAGCAAGGGCGTCAAGGCCCTGGATCCGTCTCCGGCGGTCGACCAGAATGCCTTCGCGGTCACCAAGGCGGAAGCCGACCAGTATCACCTGACGAAACTCTCTGACGTGACCCCGGCGATCGCCAGCCAATGGACGCTCGGCGGACCGCCGGAATGCCCGCAACGGCCGTTCTGCGCGCTGGGCCTGCAGTCGGTCTACGGCTTGAAGTTCAAGGCGTTCAAGTCGCTCGACACCGGCGGGCCACTGACCTTCACCGCCCTCAAGCAGGGTTCCATCAATATCGGTCTCGTCTTCTCCAGCGATGGCGGTATCAGCGCGAACAACTTCGTGGTCCTCGAAGACGACAAGCATCTGCAGCAGGCGGACAATGTCGTCCCCCTGATCCGGAATGACGTGGCGAACAGCGAAGTCGTCGCCTTGCTCAACAGCATCGACGCCAAGCTGAACACGCCCGATCTGACGGCCATGAACAAGAGCGCAGACGTCGACAAGCAGGACCCAGCCGACATTGCGGCGACCTGGGTCAAGAACCACGGCTTCTAACCGGCTGTCCGACTAGCCTCACTCTCACCCTCCCCCGCGTGCGGGGGAGGGCAGGGTGGGGGCTACAAACTCGGCTTGGTGACCATCACGAAGAGGATCGTCAGGATTGGCACCATGACGCCGATGCCATAGATCGTCGCCCGCAGGTTGGCACTCCGATACTCGGGCGATTTCGGTCCGTGGCGCTCCAGCGCCTCGATCTGACGAGTGAGCGCCGGCGAATAGACTGCCAGCGCGAAGAGGAACATGCCGACGAACAAGACGATAGCCGCCATGATCCAGTGGGTGGTGTACGACCAATGCCACCAGACCAGGGTGAGACCCGTTAACAGGACCATCAGGTAAGCGGGATTCGCGACCCGGTCGTCGAGGAACTTTACGCCCCGCAGCGCGAAGGACTCATGCTCGGGATCAAACCCGGCGCGAGCCTGCCAGACGCCATAGGTGAGGTTGGCGCCGACCGCGGTGATGACGAACAGGATGTGGAAGAACTTCAGGATGTTGAAGAGCACCTTCCTAAAATACTCCCCGTGCCGGAGACCTACCATTTCGTGACCGAGTGGCGCTTTCAGGCGCCACTCCAGAAGGTGTGGTCGGTGGTGCTCGACATCGAACGCTATCCCGGTTGGTGGAAGAACTTCCGCCACGTCAAGATCACGCGTGGTGATGGGAAGTCGGTCGGTTCGGTGATCGAGTGCGAGGTGCGCGGCTCGCTGCCCTACAGCCTCAAGTACGCGCTCGAGGTGCGGGAGGCCGAGGAGTATCGCCACATCCTGTTGCGCTCGACCGGCGACCTGATCGGAACCGGGCGCTGGGCGTTCTCGGTAGTCGAGGCGTCGACCGTCAAGGCCCTCTATTACTGGGACGTGGCGACGACCAACCCGATCCTCAATCTGGTAGCGCCGCTGGCCAAGGGCGCTCTCGCCCGCAACCACGAACAGGTGATGGCCAACGGTTACGCGGCGCTTCGGCCGCACGTGGAGGGCTGAGCCTCTCAGGGGCCTCCACCTGGCGCGAACTGCGAGTGCTCCTGATCGATTTTCCAGGTGCCACCATCTCTGACCAAGTGAAGATCGAGATCGATGACGTTGGTCTCGGCCGGCTGGCTGCTTACCGGCTGGTTCCAGAACTGAGCGGTCTTGAACCAGACCGTCACCTCGGCGCTAACGGTCGCCGTCGCGCTAGAGACCCGGACGTCCCGGAGAGCCAGTGTCTTTACGCCGCCGATGCGCCCGCCGCCCCCGCCTGCGGCCATCTGGCGGATGCCGTTCTGGTGCTGGGTAACCTTGCCGGCCAAAAGCGTCCCGACGTAATACTTCGTGAGCTGCGTGGGAACCTGGTCCAGCACGGGCTGTATGGACTCCGCCGAACTGCCCGGGCCATGGTATCCGGCCGGCACGGTCTCCAGGTTCAGCTCCGCCGTCTGCGCCCCGCGTATGACATCCGCAAGGGCAGCCGCCTCCGGAGATGGCCTCCCGCTACAGGCGGACCCCAGCATGATGACGAGGGTGGCGGCGACCCAGGTTGCCACGGGACGCGGACGGGTCATGCGGTGTAAACGGCGGGCTAACGCGGAAGTTCCGCTAGTCGGCCTGGATCGCCTTGCGCGTCTTTCGGCGCGCGGCCTCGAAGGCATCAAGCCGATCCTTCACTGCTTTTTCGTAGCCACGGTCGGACGGGTGGTAGTACGTCCGGTCCTTGATCGCGTCGGGCAGGTGCTGCTGCTCGACCTGGGCTTCCTCGTAGTCGTGCGCGTAGCGGTAGCCCTTGCCATAGCCGACGTTTCGCATCAGCGGGGTCGAGGCATTGCGTAGGTGGAGCGGAACCGGGTCCGCGCGGGTTTTCTCGACGTCTTCCTGCACCGTCGTGTACGCGGCGTACAGGGCATTGCTCTTGGGTGCCGTGGCCAGGTAGACGACAGCTTGCGCCAATGCCAGGTTTGCTTCGGGCATGCCGATGAAGTGAGCCGCCTGTTGCGCGGCCACCGCCTGGGTCAGCGCCTGCGGGTCGGCGAGACCGATGTCTTCTGAGGCGAAGCGAATCAGGCGTCGGGCCACGTAGAGCGGGTCTTCGCCCGCCTCGAGCATGCGGCCCAGCCAGTAGAGCGAGGCATCCGGGTCGCTGTCGCGAAGGCTCTTGTGGAGCGCCGAAATGATGTTGTAGTGCTCCTCGCCGGCGCGGTCGTAGAGCAGGTTCTTCCGCTGGACCGCCTCCTCGACGAGCGCGGCCGTCACCAGGCGGCGGCCCTGCTTGGGACGCGCGAGCGCCGCG
>DATNNA010000240.1:0-2340 GCA_035602075.1 Binatus sp. (SeqCode)
CGGCACGACGGCGAACTATGCCGTCTACGCGGCCGTGCTCAACGTTGGCGACACCGTCATGGGGATGGACCTCAGCCAGGGCGGGCACTTGAGCCACGGCAGCCCGGTGAACTTCTCTGGCAAGCTCTATCACTTCGTCCCCTATGGCGTCGATTCGGTCACCGAGCGAATCGATTACGACGTCCTCGAACGCCAGGCGAAGGAGGTCCGGCCGAAAATGCTGCTCGCGGGCTACAGCGCCTATCCGCGCGTCCTCGACTTCGAGCGGTTCGCGGCGATCGCGAAGGCGGTCGATGCCTACTTCTTCGTCGACATGGCGCACTTCGCCGGCCTTGTCGCCGGCGGCGCCCATCCCAGCCCCGTCCCCCATGCGGACTTCGTCAGCTTTACCACGCACAAGACGATGCGGGGACCGTGGGGCGCGATGATCTTGTGCAAGGCAAAGTATGCGGCCGAGATCGACAAGAGCGTCTTCCCGGGGAGCCAGGGCGGACCCCTCAATCACGCCATCGCCGGGAAGGCGGTGATGCTGGCCCAATGGAAAACCCCGGAGTTCAAGTCCTACGCGCAGGAGGTGGTCAACAACGCGCGGGTTCTCGCCGAGGGGCTGAGCAAGCGCAAGCTGCGGCTCGTCAGCGGTGGGACTGACAACCACCTGATGCTGATCGACCTGCGGCCGTTGAACCTTACTGGGAAGAAAGTCCAGGACACGTTCGACACAGTCGGCATCACGGTGAACCGCAACTCGATTCCCTTCGATACTGCCAGCAAGTTCAACCCGAGCGGGATCCGGCTGGGATCGCCGTCGGTGACGACGCGCGGCATGGGCCCGCAAGAGATGACCCAGATCGCCGACATGGCCGCCGAGATGCTGTTTAACCTCGACGACCGGACGGTGCATGAGCAGGTGCGCGCCCGCAGCCGGGCGTTGTGCGAACGATTTCCGCTGCCGTACTAGCGGGCGTCGGCTTCTTGAGCGACCCGACCTTCTGGTCTGATTTCTCACCTGCTCGCTTCGGTCCGGCGGTGGTGCCATTCCTCGTGGCCCTGGTCTGCACGGCGATCGCGGTGCTGCCGGCGCGCTGGCTGGCCTTTCGGCTGGGCGCGGTCGCGGAGCCGGGAGAACGCCGCATCCACAGCCAGCCGACCGCCCGGCTCGGCGGGCTGGCGATGTACCTGGGGTTCGGCCTCTCCGCGGCTCTCTTTTCGACCCACCCGGCCACGCTGGGCTTGCTGCTTTCGGCGGCGGTCATCACCACGCTGATGGTTTTCGACGACCTCGGCGGTGTGCGAGCCATTTTCAAACTGGTCTTTCAGGTCGCCGCCTCGCTGCTCGCCATCGTAGGGTTCGGGATCTCCATCCACTTCATCGGACTCCCTGGCGGGCACCAGGTCATCCTGGCGCCGGCCGTGGCGATCCCGCTTACGCTGCTCTGGTTCGTCGGTCTGCAGAACACGACCAATCTCATCGACGGCGTCGATGGGCTGGCTGCGGGCGTGGTGGCGATCGTGGCCGCGACGCTGTTGCTGGCCGCCATCAATCGGGGCGAGAGTGACATCGTTATCCTGGCCGGAGCGCTGATCGGATCCTGCGTCGGGTTCCTCTTCTTCAACTGGCATCCCGCCCGCGTCTTCATGGGTGACAGCGGCAGCAACTTCCTCGGCTTCACCCTGGCCGCGCTCTCCGTGCTCTCGGTCGCGAAGGGGACCGTCGTGCTGGCCTTGATCGTGCCGGTGGCCGCGCTCGCGATCCCCATCGTCGACACCGCCTGGGCGATCGTCCGCCGTCGCCTTCGGGGGAGGTCGATCGCCGCCCCTGACACGGAGCATCTGCACCACCGGCTGCTCGACTTCGGCCTGAGTCCACGGGAAACCACGCTTGTCTTCTACTTCGGAACCGCCATTTTCGCTGCCGTCGGCCTGGCCATCTACGGGCACAAGAAGGTGCTGCTGGGTGCCATCCTGCTGATGCTGCTGGGGATCGTCATCATCCTTCGGCGCCGCTTCCGACGAACCAGCCGAGGTTGAGCCCGGTTCGGGCGCCCGCCCGATAGCGTCGCGAATTGACCCCCTGATAAGCTTGATCCAGTTGAGGCCTAGTTCTGGGAGGCAGTGATGGCCCCGACGGATAAGCGCAAGGACCCCAGCATGTTGGCGGCCTTTGCCCTCGCGTCCGGCGTCGGCCTCCAGCTCGCCGTTACGGTGTTGGTTGGGTTGGGTCTTGGCTACCTGGCTGACCGGGCCTTGCACACGTCGCCCTGGTTCCTCCTGGTGGGGTTGCTGCTCGGGATTCTGGGGGGCGGTTACAGTGTCGTGCGGAGGCTCATGAAGGAGATAGGT
>DATNNA010000241.1:0-2215 GCA_035602075.1 Binatus sp. (SeqCode)
TACAGCTGCGGCCGTTGGATCTCCGCCATCGTCGGCAGCCACTGCGGCCCCTCCCAGACGCGGGCCAGCAGGTCATGACCACCGGCGTCGCGGACCTCGCGGCAGAATCGCTCGCCGATGACGTACTGACGCATCTTCATCTCGAGCCCCGTCAGGCGGAGAAAGGCGCGCTCGAGGGGCGTGCGCTGCTCCTGGCGCCGGCGGTAGGCGCCCTCCAGGAGGGCGAAGTGCGGCAGCTCGCGGCGTCCGACCTCATTCATAACCAGGTTGCTGTAGCCCTCCAGCAGGCTCATCACCGCCTGCACCTTGGAGATCGCCTTCCACTGCTGGCCGACCCCGAGGGTGAGCGTCCGGATCAACTCCAGGCGGGTCGGCCGGTGCCCGTCACCGAGGCGGCCGACCAACACCTCCTTCAGCAGTCCCTCGAGGTACGTCTGCAGCCACGGGTGGGCCTTGAATTCCCAGGCGTGCGTCATCTCGTGCATGGCGAGCCAGCGGCGGAGCTCGTCGATCGGCAACTTGTCCTTGTGCGCCCAAGCCTGGACGTTCGGCTCCACCAGGATCAGCGAGGTGGTTTCCACCGGTTCCCTTCCCAGCAGGGCGGGGTCATACTGCCCCAGCACCCGGCGGGCAAGAAGCCCCAGCATCAGGCCGAGGTAACGGGTCAGCCCCTTCTGGCCGAAGCTCAGGATCAGCGAGCCGGGGATGAGCCGCTGCAACCCCTCGAGGGGCTCGAACATCTGCCGGAAGATCCGGATGTTGAAGCGCACCCACTGGCGGCGGCCGACCGCGGTCAGACCCGGGTATACCCGGGTGCCAGACGCGGGGGCACCGGGCCCCAGCGCCTCGACCAGTAGCGGCTCCAGTTGGGCGGCAATTTGCTGGTAGGTCTGGTCGGTCGCCGGATCAGCCGGGAGGTCCTTCGGCTCGCCGCAGCGGGCCAGCGCGATCTCCTCCACCCGTTCCCAATCGATCAGGCGGGCCGGCTGCTCCCGGGGCCGAACCAGCTCCCGAAGCACAACGGCACCCACACCGATCGCGACGCCCCAGGCCATTGCCCGGCCGACGCGCCGGGGGGTGGGGGTGGATTCAGGAATACCCATGGGGAAGGCCGCCCAGGCGACCGACCTCATTCTACCGAGGCCCTGTCCGGCTGGCGCTCGGGGGGGTCGATTGCTAGCACTCGCCGCCTAGGAGTGCTAAAATCTTGGGTGCTTACCGCCTCGTCAATACTGGCTGTTTGCTCACTCATCATTTAGCAGGAAGGAGGACGATCAATGGCGAAACAACTGGCATACGACGCCGACGCCCGGTCGGCGCTGAAGCGCGGCGTCGACAAGGTCGCCGACGCCGTTCGAATTACCATCGGCCCCAAGGGCCGAAACGTCGTACTCGACAAGAAGTTCGGCTCCCCGACGATCACGAACGACGGCGTCACGATTGCGAAGGAGATCGAGCTGGAGGATCCCTTCGAGAACATGGGAGCCCAGCTCGTCAAGGAAGTCGCGAGCAAGACGAACGACATCGCCGGTGACGGCACAACCACCTCGGTGGTCCTGGCCGCGGCGATCATCGGCGAAGGGTTGCGCAACGTTACCGCCGGCGCCAACCCGATGCTGCTCAAGATCGGCATCCAGAAGGCCGTCGACGAAGTCGTCAAGGCCATCAAGGAGCAATCGGTCCAGATCTCCGACCGCGAGAAGATCGCCCAGGTGGCGACGATCTCGTCCGGCGACCCGAAGATTGGCGAGATGGTCGCCAACGCGATGGAGAAGGTCGGCAAGGATGGCGTCATCACCGTCGAGGAGTCCCGTGGGATCGAGGACGAGCTCAAGCTCGTCGATGGGATGCAGTTCGACAAGGGCTACATCTCGCCCTACATGGTGACCGATGCGACCCGGATGGAGGCGGTCCTGGAGGACCCCTACATCCTGATCACCGACAAGAAGATCTCGGCTATCGCCGACCTGCTGCCGGTGCTCGAGAAGGTGGTCCAGAGCGGCAAGCCGCTGCTGATCATCGCCGAGGACGTCGAGGGCGAGGCGCAGGCCACCCTGATCGTCAACAAGCTGCGCGGCACCTTCACCGCCGTCGCCGTCAAGGCGCCGGGCTTCGGTGACCGCCGCAAGGCCATGCTGGAAGACATCGCGATCCTGACCGGTGGCCAGGTGATCTCCGAGGAGCTCGGGCTCAAGCTCGACTCGGTCCAGCTCAA
>DATNNA010000242.1:0-10975 GCA_035602075.1 Binatus sp. (SeqCode)
GGGTCGGCGCTATCCGGTCGCTTCGAGGTCGAGAGCGCGCAACAGCGCACGATCGCGACGGTAGCTGAGCAGGTCGACGGCCTCGTCCACCGTGACCCAACGAACCTCGTCGACCTCGGTTCCGGCCCGGAAGCGGCCGCCGACGACCTCCATCAGCCAGTAGCAGGCGACTTTGTCCCGACCTTTGTGGTCGGCATACGCAGTGCAGCCGAGCGGCGCGACCAGCTTGCAACGAAGACCGGTCTCTTCCTCGACCTCGCGCAGCGCGGTCTCCTCCAGGGTCTCACCACGGTCCACTTTGCCCTTGGGGAACGACCAGTCGTCGTAACCGGGACGATGGACGATGGCGACGCGCAACGCGCCGCGCGACCCATTCCGCCGAATGACGCCTCCCGCGGCCCTGACCAGCTTGGCCTCGTCGACACTCAAGATCTTTGCCGCCATGGACACCCCTTGTGCAATGTGTTGCTGCGACGATGGCTTAGTAGACGCGGCTCTGGCTATATCATCCACCTTCTGAGCCGCTTGCGGTCAAGTTTTTTCCAGACATTGTGCCACGCGGCACGATCTTGTGCGGCCGTTTCACGTTCCAGCGCCGTAAGCTCACCCGCGACAAAGGCGCGCGGTCCCCTGCCCGCCTCGCGCAACCACTGCTGCACGGTCACGCTGTCCTGGTGGTCGCCGAGGACGTCCTGCAGTGCGGCGGCGGCGGCGGCGCAGCGAGTGGCGACTTTTCCGGCGATGGGCTCGGCGGCCTCCGCCGCATAGCGCATTCGCTTCGCCAGGATCCTGATGCGGTGCAAATCCGGATCGGCGGGTTGGTCGGGCAGCGCGGTGATTCCTTTGCGCAACTGCTTCCAGTCGCGCCGCGCCACCCCCGGGACCACGACCTCGGCGCGTTGCTGCGCTTCCGCGGTCAGGGCCGGTGCGCGGGAGGCCTCGATCAGCCGCTCGATCAAGTCGAGGTAGCGGTCCGAGCGCATGTCGAGCACCAACCGGCTACGCGCCTCCTCACTCTCCGCGTGGAGCTCGGCCGAGAGATCGGCCACGGTCAGGGCATCGTCCTCGGCCAGCGCACTCGTCCGAGAGCGAACCCGTTGAGCCATGACCTGGCGGTCGCGCACGCTGCCGAGGCCGGCGCCGAGCCAGCGAAGGTCCTCGCGCAGGGCCTCGGCCCATTCGGTATCGAGCAAGGTTCGAAAGCTGCGCAGCTGGGAGCGCAGCCGCCGAGTAGCGACGCGGGCGCGGTGCACGTCCTCCGGGTCATCCCCCAGCCGCACCCCAGGGTCATGGCGCATCAAGCTCGCGACGGACACCGCGATGGCGTGGCGCACCAGGTCGCCCGCCGTCGACGACGGCGTCAGCGCCACCGGGTCCACTTCCGGGACGGCGGTCGCGCGCGCCCCGAGCGCCCGCACCAGCTTGGAGGCCTGGTCTTCGTCGGCCGCGCCGGCACCGCGCAGGCGGGCAAGGATCGGGTCGAGCAGCCGCTCGGCCGACTGGTCCTTCAGCTCCACTTCCACCTCGCGGAAGCGGCTCTGCACCCGCAGGCCCTGGATCACCGAGACGTCATCATCGACCACCTCGGCCAGCAATGTCCCTTCGCGATTCTTGAGCTGGACGCGCCGGCGCAGCGTCGAGAGGCTGGCCACGGGCACGAGCGTCGCGCGCCGGACGTAGGCGATGACGAGCGCGACGGCGGCGTCGGGCGGACGGCCGGCATCGCCGGGGAACTCGAGCTCCCGGCGGGTAAGGGCGGGGCCCGAACTTGTCGACGGTAGCTTCAGGGTCCAGCCTTCGCCCTGCCGGATCCGAAGATTGGCGCCCCAGCGGGCGAGCCGCAAGTCCGGTGTGTCGTAATAAACGGTTTCCAGTCGTCGCTCATCGACGGGACTCGTCTCTACCGCGGCGGCGAGGTCCTCGAGGTCCGGAAGGGCAAAGGCGGGCGGCGCGGCGAGCTTGACCTCGCGCTCAAGCATCCGGCGCGGATCCGTTGGCCGACGCCGCGCGTGCCTCGGCCAGTTGCTCGAAGACCTGCTGCGCGTTGACGCCGTCGATGGTCGGGTGCTTCGACCAGGAACCGTCGGCATGGAGTTCCCAGGCGAGCACATCGTCTTCGAGCTCGACATCGAGGATCTGGGCGAGCCGCTCCTGCAACGCGGGATCCAGTACCGGCACCATCGCCTCCACCCGCCGATCGAGGTTCCGCGGCATCAGGTCTGACGATCCGAGGTAGTACTCGGCCGCGTCGCCGTCCGGTCCGAATCGAAAGATTCGCGAGTGCTCGAGGAATCGTCCCACCAGCGAGCGGACTCGGATTCGGTCGGAAAGGCCGGGCACCCCTGGGCGCAGGCTGCACAGACCGCGGACGATCAGGTCGACCTCCGTTCCGGATTGCGATGCCGCGTAGAGCGCTTCGACGATTTCCGGATCGACCAGGCTGTTGATCTTGAGAACGATGCGGCCGCCGCCGGGCCGGGCCCCTTCCCGACGAATCAGGCGGATGATGTTGGAGCGCAACCCGACGGGCGCGACCAGCAACCGTCCGAAGCGGCGCTGGCGGCTGTAGCCGGTCAGGAAGTTGAACAGCTCCGAGACGTCGGCCCCCAGCTCGGGATCCGCTGACAGCAAGCCAACGTCTTCGTAGATCTGTGCGGTCTTGGGGTTGTAGTTGCCGGTGCCAACGTGCACGTAGCGTTGGATCTGGTCTCCCTCTCGGCGGACGACCAGCGCGACCTTGGCGTGGGTCTTGAGCCCGACGACGCCGTAGACGACGTGAACGCCCACCTGCTCGAGCGCCTGGGCCCAGGCGATGTTCGCCTGTTCGTCGCCGCGGGCTTTGAGCTCGACCAGCGCCACGACTTGCTTTCCGCTCTCCGCCGCCCGGATCAAGGCCCGGACGATCGGACTCACCGGACCCGAGGTCCGGTAAAGCGTTTGCTTGATCGCGAGGACATCGGGGTCCTTGGCCGCCTGGTCGATGAAGGCCTCGGCGGAAGTGGCAAAGGAGTCGTACGGATGGTGGACGAGGATGTCGCCGTCCTTGAGGGCCTCGAAGATGTCGGCCTGCTCCACGCCGACACCCTGCAGGCGCCGCTGGGTAACCGGTGTCCATGGCTCGTCCTTGAGGTCCGCACGCTCCAGGGCGTAGATCGCCCAGAGACTGCTCAGGTCGAGGAGGCCGTCAACCCGGTAGACGTCGGTCGGCTCCAGCTCGAGTTCGCGGACGAGGAGATCGAGGACTTCGCTCGACATCGCCGCGTCGACCTCGAGCCGCACCACCTGCGCCCGGCGCTGCTGCCGGCGTAGCTCGCTCTGGATCGCCGCCAGCAGGTCGGCGGCCTCTTCGTCGACGAGGTCGAGATCCGCGTCGCGCGTCACTCGGAATGGATGCTGGCTCGAGATCTCCATTCCGGGGAAAAGAACGTCGAGGTGCGCGGCGATCACCTGCTCGAGCGGGACAAAACGCATGCCGTCGGGCAGGGCGATGAAACGAGGCAGAAGCGGTGGCACCTTGACGCGGGCGAAGCGCATCTGATGGCGCACCGGGTCGCGGACCATCACCGCGAGGTTGAGCGAGAGGTGAGAGATGTACGGGAACGGATGCGCCGGATCGACAGCCAGGGGCGTCAGGACGGGAAAGATCCGGGCGCGAAACTCGGCCGCGAGGAAGTCGCGATCGGCCTCGCCGAGCTCCGTCACCCTGGCGATGGAGACGCCATGCTGTTCGAGAGCGGGCGCGATGCGGTTCATAAAGAGACTGGTGCTGCGCTCGAGCAGGCTGCCGGCTCGCTGGTGAATCGCCCGCAGCTGTTCGCCGGTGGTCATGCCGTCCGGTGACGTTTGAGGCAGGGCGGCGTGCACCTGCTCCTTCAGGCCGGCGACCCGGACCTGGAAGAACTGATCGACATTCTCGCCCAGGATCGCGAGGAAGCGCACCCGCTCGAGCAGCGGAAGGGACTCGTCCTCCGCCATGGCCAGCACCCGCTCGTCGAAGTCGAGCTGGGAGAGCTCGCGGTTGATGTAGTGGGACTGAACGGGAGGCGGTGCCGGGGACGTCGGAGCTAGCGGCTCCTGGAGGACGGCCGGATCGTGAACGGTGGGTGACGGTAAAGGCGAAAACTGGCCGGACAGTGGTGTCGGGGGGGCCTGGACAGCCGAGGACGCTACGGATTGGAGTGGTGCATCCCCCACGCAACCCAGTATAGGGAGGGCAGGTTAAGGGACGGGTAACGGCTCGCAAACGCCCCTCCGCCCAAAATTCGGGCAGAAGTTGGCGCTGTGGCGTCGCCGGCGAAGCTGTACTATCCGGAGCGGAGCGGCTTTGGGCCCGCACGGATTTTCGGAGGTAGCTTTGCCGCTGTTCCTGGACCGTCACGATATCCCCGGCGTCACGTCCGTGGACCTGGCGATTGCCCATGCTCGCGACGTGCAGATCGAAAAGCAGTACGGCGTCCGGTACATCACCTACTGGTTCGATCCCGACCGGGGCACGGCCTTCTGCCTGGCGGAGGGCCCTGATGCGGTCGCCGTGGAGGCGGTGCACCGTGACTCGCATGGGCTGACGGCCTCCCGGATCATCCTCGTCGATCCACGCTCCGTCGGATCGTTTATGGGCGCGATCCTCGAGCCAGAGGTTGGTGAGCCTTTCGCGCACACCGCCTTCCGGGCGATCCTCTTCACCGACATCGAAGGTTCCACAGCGAGGACCATGCGCGTCGGCGACGCCGGCGCGATGCGGCTTCTTCGGGCGCACGATGCCATCGTCCGGGCGGCGCTCGGTAGCCATGGCGGACTCGAGGTGAAGCACACCGGGGATGGGATCATGGTCTCCTTCACCTCTGTCACGGACGCGGTGCGTTGCGCCATCGAGATTCAGCGCAAAGTCGCCGAGAAAAACCGCGAGGCCGGCGACCCGCTACGGCTCCGGGTCGGGGTCAGCTGCGGGGAGCCGGTGACGGAGGAGGGTGATCTCTTCGGCACTGCGGTCGAGCTGGCAGCCCGCTTGTGCGCGCACGGTTACGCCGGCGGCATCCTGGTGTCGAGCGCGGTGCGCGAGGTCTGCCTCGGCAAGGGGTTTGCCTTCGAGGACCATGGCGTCGCGGAATTGAAGGGCTTTGACGAACCGGTCAGGCTCTACGGGGTTCGCGCTCAGGCGGCGCCAATGGGGGGCCCGGTCTAGCCCGAGCCCCACCGTCTGGTCGCCGCCTGGGTCAGTCCTCCGAGTCGGTACCCTCCTGCCGATGGCCGACCGTGACCAGATGCCCCACGCGAGCGTTTCACCATCAAATGCACCCGCGTCGGAGCCTCGGCAAGGTGTTCATGAGCGCCACTGAAGCCATCGATAAGGCCTGGGGGTGGCACCGGCTGCCCCTGCCACTCGCGCTTGTGGTCCTTGAAGGCATCAGGATGCGAATGCGCCAACAAAACCTCTACGATCCGGCAACCGCGGCTTACGACCGTGACATGAAACCGGCGCAGCCAGAGGACGACCGATACCTGACCCGGCGGACCGCGGACGGCACCTACAACGATCTCCGCGACCCAGCGATGGGGAGCGTCGAAATGCGCTTTGGGCGAAACGTGCCGGTGGCCCAAACTTATCCTCAAGCCGGGGCCGGCTTGATGGAGCCCAATCCACGGACGATCAGCAATGAGCTCCTGGTCCGCGACGCGTTCATTCCGGCGACGACCCTCAATCTGACCGCCGCCGCCTGGCTCCAGTTCATGGTCCACGACTGGCTGAGTCATGGCCAGAACTCCAAGGAGCACCCTTGGGAGGTTCCTCTCCCCTCGAACGACACGTGGCCCGAACGCCCCATGACGATCCTTCGCACTCGGAATGATCCATATGCCCCCGACCGCGAGCGGCCACCGACCTATTCAAATGTCGTCACTCATTGGTGGGACGCCTCGCAGCTTTACGGGAGTGACCTCGGTGCGCAGCTTCGCGTTCGATCCGGCGTTGATGGAAAACTGACCATCGGTCCGAACGGTCTCCTTCCACTTGATCCAAATTCCGGCACCGACGCAACCGGCGTCCAGGGCAACTGGTGGCTTGGACTGAGCCTCCTGCACACGCTGTTCACGCTCGAGCACAATGCCGTGTGTGACCGCCTGCGGGCGCACCACCCGAGATGGTCGGACGACGAGCTGTTCGATCATGCCCGGCTGGTCATTGCCGCTCTGCTCGCCAAGATCCACACCGTCGAATGGACCCCTGCCATTCTCGGTCACCCGGCACTGCAGGTCGCCATGCGGGCGAACTGGTGGGGGTTGCAAGGCGAACACCTGACACGCCTGATCGGACGGCTGAGCGACAGCGAGGTCATCAGCGGAATCCCCGGTAGCAAGACGGAGCACTTTGGGGTTCCCTATTCGATCACCGAGGAGTTCGTGGCCGTCTACCGTATGCATCCGCTGATTCCAGATGACTACACGTTCAGGTCAGCGGTCGACAACCGGTTGCTCGCGGCGCTGACTTTTCCTGAGATCGCCGACCGGCATGCTCGTGAGGCGCTGTTGACCGTGCCGATGGCGGACGCGCTGTATTCGTTCGGAACCATGCACCCAGGTGCCATTACCTTGCACAACTTCCCACGCTTCTTGCGTCAACGCGCTGAGCCAGATGGCACCCTGATTGACCTGGGGGCAATCGACATTCTGCGCGTCCGCGAGCGCGGCGTTCCGCGATATAACGCCTTCCGGCAACTGATGCACCGGCGCCCCGTTCGCAGCTTCGAGGAGCTCACGGATAACCCGGAGTGGGCCCACCAAATCCGCCGCGTTTATGAGAACAACATCGATCGTGTCGACCTGATGGTCGGCCTCTATGCTGAGCCGCTCCCCAAGGGGTTCGGTTTTAGCGACACGGCCTTCCGCATTTTTGCGCTCATGGCATCACGCCGCTTGAACAGCGATCGCTTCTTTACCACCGACTTCAACGCGACCACCTACACGAAGGAAGGATTGGAGTGGATTGCGGACAATGGCATAGCCAGCGTTCTGCTCCGCCACTTTCCAGCCCTCGCCCCCGCGCTCTTCAACCTGAAGAATCCCTTCGCTCCCTGGAACCTCGCCGTCCAACCGCAGGCTGACAGGGCGCGGCCGCAGCACGCGAGAGTCGCCCCGGTGGCTGACGCCTACCCGCCTAGAGCTTCGTTCCCAGAGAAGGCTCGCCCCCGTTGACGACCTGAAACGTCGCCCACATTCCTCCTGACTCGTGGCCGATCAGCAGGCAGGCGAACCGGCCGACAAACGCCGCGTCCGGCGTGAAGCTGAAGGACTTCTTTTCTCCCGCGGTGACGAAGCCAGTTCCCGTTGGATCGGGCAGGCTTGCCCCGGGGAACGCCGGGGTCTTCGAGTCGGCGCCGCTCACCACCGTGCAGGAGTGCGCGTAGGTGGCGGCCGGATCATCGTTACAGTGCACCGTCACGGTCCACCCCTCCGGCACCGTGATGACGAGCGCGCCGTTCGTGTAGCCGTTGTAGTTGAATTCGCTCTTGGTCCCCGGCACATTTGCGACGATGGTGAAGGTCGCGGTTTTATTTGCCGCATCGAATGACAACCACTGACTCATCTGCGCGGGTGGGAGTGGGCTGGCAGCGACCGTCGCAAGCGGGCGCCCCTGCTGGGCGCCGCCGCAACCCGAGAGGACGACAGCCCCGAGAAGGACCGGAAACCAGCGGCGACCGTCCATGGACAATCCCTAAGACTCTAACTGCGCTCCATCAACCAGTCCATGGCCGACTCACCAGTGCCGAGGACCGAGATGTGTCCATCGTCGGGGCGCAGCCACAATTCTGCCGAGCGAATCTGACGCGCGAGCCACGAACCATGCGACCTGGGCGCGATCCGATCCTGACCGCCCTGCACGATCAGGACCGGCGGGCTTACCTGCCCAGGGTCAAAGCCCCACGGGGCGACGTAAGCGAGGTCGTCATCGACCATCCCGCCCACGCCGCCGTCGAGGGCTCGCCCGGCGACTTTTCCCAGCCACGACCATGCACCCTTCAGCGCGGCATGATCTGCCGGCGTAAACAATTCCGGATCGAACTCACTCGACGTGAGGTAGTGCTCGAGCGCCGTGCGGCCCGATGCGGCCGCACGCAACTCCGCCGCGCCGGCGGCCCCCATGCCCGCGAACCAATCCAGGCCAACGGCACCGTATGGCGCCAGCCCGGAGATATTCACAGCGCCGATGACGCGTTCCGACAGCAGCGCGCCGCATGCCAGAGCGTGCCCACCACCACCCGAATGCCCCATGACCGCGAATCGCCCGATGCCCAGTGCATCGGCGATGGCGGAGACGTCGGCGGCCGCCGAGGCCACATCCCGGCCCGGGTGAGGGCTCGATCCGCCGTATCCCGGTCGGTCATATGACACCCAGCGGATGCCGCGCTGGGCGGCCGCCGGGAGCAGCGGCTCGGGTGGTTCGCCAAGATTCGGCGTGCCGTGATGCCAGAAGATGGCAAGGCTGGGGCCGGCATCAGCGGCGCGGGTATCGTAAACATGCAGCCGGCGACCATCGCTCAGGCTGAGATCAGTCTCGTTCACCAGAGAATGTTGGAGCTTGGAGCGGGAGACGAGACTCGAACTCGCGACATCGACCTTGGGAAGGTCGCGCTCTACCAGCTGAGCTACTCCCGCTCGGCAAGCCGGATTTTAGCATCGCCCTTTCGGAGCTCCTCGCACATCGGCCAGATGACCACCATCAATTCCGCGATCCGCGCGGCCGTCCGCTTGATCTGGGCGGCGTCGAAGACATCGATCGCGTGGGTCTCGTACAGCCGAACCCAGCCGCGGTCCCAGGGCTCCAGGTCGAGCTGCTGGCCCAGGCGGGCCTTGATCATCAGCAGCTGCCGCGCCAGGCCGTTGGCGATGCGGTTGTTGAACGCCGGCTCCGCCTCCAGGTGAAGCCCCAACTCGAGCCGCCCGTTGTTCGCGTGCCACCAGGCCTCGAAGTGCACTCGCGGGTCATCGAAGAACCACTGCGCCTGGCTCGAGCGAGCGCGATGGCGGACCCCTTTCATGCCGATTGGGAGAGCCGCCTCGACCCGAGGGGGCAGCGCTCGGAAAAATCCGGCCGTCCGAACGAACCGACGCTCGCGCCGCGAGGCCTGGCGACGCACCGTGGGAGGTGCCGGCAAGCTCGCTACCGGGCCGCCGCCGGACTGCCCGACTCGCCGCCGGCGACGGCGGTCTTGACCAGCGCGCTGTATCGGTCGGCCAGCGCCCTCGCCTTTTCGGAATCCTCCATGCTGACGATGATGTGGTAGCGGGGCATGTCGGGATCTGGCAGCACCAGCACCCAACCGCCGTCGACAAAGACCTTGATCCCATCCGCCAGGTCGACCGGCTCGTCTCGGTGCATCTCCACCATGGTTCGCATCACTCGGCCCTTGGCATCCCAGGGCACCGTTTCCAGGCGATGCTCGTAGGCCGCGCGCGGGATCTCCTGACGGATGGCCGAGACCGGCCGCCGATCTTTGGCCAGTAGCTCGAGCAACTTGATCAGCGCGAAAATCGCGTCGAACCCCAACAGGTGGTCCGGGAAGGCATAACCGCCATTCGCGTCGGACGCGAGCCGCGCCTGGTGCTGTTGGGCCGCCCGCAACAGCGCCGACGGCTCACCCTTGCCCGGCACGAAGTGTGAACCCGGCAGTTGACGTACCAGGGCGGCGATCGTCTGGGGGACGATCGCCGGGGCCACGAGAACCCCCGGCTTCGACTTCAGCGCCAGCGTGGCGAACACGCCCAGTGCCTCGTGATGGTCGAGCACGCCGCCCTGCTCATCGATCAGGAAGATGCGCTCCGACCCGTAGTCGATGTAGGCGCCAAGGTTGCACCCGAGCGTCCGGGTGATCAGCGCCGACTGGCGGCGCGCCTCGTCGAAGGCTTCATTGGTCTTGGACTGATACGTCTCATCGAAGCCGGCATTGAGCGGAATCGCCTCGATGTTCAGTTCCTTGAACAGACGGGGCAAGACCAGCGAGGCACTGCCATGGTCGAAGTCGACCAGCACCTTCAAGTGCCCCTGCCGCACGGCCTCCACATCGATCAACCCAATCAACCCGTCGATATAGGAATCGATGGCGTCCTGCGGATAGGTGATGTCACCCATCTCGTAGAAATGCACCCGCCGGATATCCTCGCGGAAGAACACGTTCTCCAGCTTGCGCTCAGCCTTCTTGTCGAGCACCACGCCGTTGGCGTCGAACATCCGGATGTCGGCCGAGCGGCTGTCGAGGGGCGACATCTGAATATGGACGGCGCCGGCGATTCGATGGTCGCGCGCGTAGTACTGGATCACCGGGATGGGCAGCTCGCTCAGGTCGATGATGGAGGCGCCCGACGAGATCATGCCGGCTACCATGGCGCGCTTGATCATGCGCGAGGGACGCTGGCCGTCACGGGCGGCCGCGATCGCGGCACCCTTGGGATACATAGCGGCGAACGAGGCGCCCAGGCGAGCGCAGTACTCCGGAGTCAGCTCGATGTTGACCAGCCCGACGAGCCCGTATGAGCTGAAGAGTCCGCGCTTGTAGTGGCCGGCCCAGATGATGCTTTCGTGCACGGTCGAGCCCGGCTCGATCTCCTTGTCGGGCCAGATCTTGACCCCGGAATCGATCGTCGACCCCTCGCCGACGACGACGTCGTCACCAATCACCGCCCCTTCCTCGAGCAAGCAGCCGTTCTTGATGGTGACGTGGCGGCAGACAATCGCCTGGCGCAACCGCGAGTTCTCGCCCAAGTAGGAATAGGTCCAGATGATGGAATTACTCACCTTCGTGTTCTCGTCGACGACCGAGAAGTTCCCGACGCAGGCCGGCCCATTGATGAAGACGCCGGCTTTGAGCTTGCAATCGTTGCCGATGTAGGCCGGGCCATTGATCTTCACGTCGTAGCCGATTTCGACGTTCTCACCAATCCAGACGTTGCCGTAGCGACGCTCGCCCGCGATCTCGACGTCGAC
>DATNNA010000243.1:0-9560 GCA_035602075.1 Binatus sp. (SeqCode)
CGGTTAAGGCTTTCTCTACCCGGCCCGAGGTTGGAACCGCTGCTGCCGCATCCGGCGCCGATCCTCCTGGCCCAGCCAGAGGTAGAGGCAGACCGTCAGAACCACCAGGTCGGTGAGGACGCCGGGCACCATGACGATGCCTGCTGCAATCTGCTGGTCCACCAGGGGCACCGAATAGAAGGAGGCCGGCGCAAAGCCGAGGACGAGGCCCAGAATACGCAGCTGGGCCGATGACAGGAACAGGTACACGGCGCGACCGAGATACGAGAGCCGGCACGGGGCAGGGGACTGCGTGATGACCTGGGACCAGAAGAGGTAGCCGAGGACAACCACCACCAGCTGACCAAGCTCGCGCGACCAGCCCGGCTCGGCCGTCGCGTGATAGATCGCCGGCACGAAGGCCAGGACAACCGCCGCATTGAAGAGAACGAACACGGCCAGTGGCACCCAGAGGGATGACCCGTGGGCCTCTGCACGCTTGCCGATGGCCCGGAGCAAACGCCCTTGGGCGCCCAGCACGAGAAGCGGAGCGGCCACCATGAGCAGGCTGATCAGCTGTGCCGTGCGAGCCGAGAACGACTGCCGCACCAGCGCGTCCGCCGGGCCCGACAGAAGAACCACGACCATGACGAGGCCGGTAAAGAATGCAGTTGCCCGCCAGCGACGGGCATTCCAGCGACGGGGCGCACCGAGCAGCCGCACCGGCCGGCGACCGCCAAGAAGATAGACCACGGCAAGGAGGAGGCTAACGAGGATCGCCATGGCTACAGGATCCCGTGCAGGTGTTGTTGAAGAAGAGCGTCGGACATCTGGCCCACCTGGATGAATTCCACTGTGCCAGATCGGTCGATGAAGATGCTGACCGGCAGACCGACCGTGACGCCGTATTCGGCGGCGATCTGCCCGCTCGGATCATAGACGGCGGGAAAGCGCGCACCCACCTTGCGAAGAAAGGCCTGCATGCCGTTGGTATCCGTTTGCTGGTAGTCGACCGCGAGGATGGTCAACCCTGCATCCCCATATTGGTCGAGGGCCTGCTGGAGCAACGGCATCTCGTCCTGGCAGGGCGCGCACCAGGTGGCCCAGAAGTTCAACAGCACCGGCTTGCCGCGCAGCCGGCTGAGTCGCACAGTCGCGCCGTCCAGCCGTTGGGTGGTGAAGTCCGGTGCCGCCGCGCCGACGCGGGCGCTCCCTCCCGCGACCGTGACATGGATGCCCTCGCCCGGCTGGCGGGCCAGCTTGAGCGCCAGGAGGAAAAGGAGCAGGGCCGCCAGCAGCAGGACGCCGATGATCCTGGCCCGGATCGACCACGTAAGCACCGGTGCGGGGCGGGTGCGGATGGTGGCGTTCAGTGTGGCAAAACGGCGGCCGCCGCCGCCAGGGCGAAGACAAGGCCCAGGTAAACGAGCGAGAAATGGAAGAGCCGCGACGCCCAGGCGACGCCTTCCGTGGTCAGGCCGCGAATCGCCATCCACAGGAAGGCGCCGCTCAGGATCGCCGCGCCCACCGTGTACCAGGGACCAAACCAGAGCCCCGGGACCAGGCTGAACGCCAGAAGGCCGACCGCATAAGCAACGATCGAGCGGCGTGTCTCCAGGTCGGAGGCGACGACCGGGAGCATCGGAACGCCGACGGCTCGATACTGCCGGCGAAGCAAGAGCGCCAGTGACCAGAAGTGGGGCGGGGTCCAGAAGAAGATGACGGCGAAGAGCGCCAGCGCGGGAGGCGCGATGGCGCCCGTCACCACCGCCCACCCGACCAACGGGGGAAAGGCGCCGGCGGCGCCGCCGATCACGATGTTCTGGCGAGTCGAGCGCTTGAGCCAGATTGTGTAGACGAAGACGTAGAACAGACCGCCGGCCAGCGCGAGTCCGGCAGCAAGTAGGTTGGTAACAAGAGCCAGGAGGAGAACGCCGAGGCCCGAGAGCGCAATCCCGAAAGAGAGCGCGCTCGCCGGTTGAATGCGACCCGACGGCACCGGTCTCGTGCAGGTGCGCGCCATCACGGCATCGATATCCCGATCGAACCAGCAGTTGACGGCCGCCGCGCCGCCCGCCGAAAGCGCGCCGCCAGCGAGGGCGGCCAGCGTGAGCGACGTCCCTGGCCAACCTCGGGCGGCGGAAATCATGGCACCCAATTCGGTGATGAGGAGGAGCAGCACGATGCGGGGCTTGGTTAGGCTGAGGTAATCCGCGAGCACGGAAACCCACCCACCCTGACCCTCCCTCGCAAGGGACGAGGCGATCACGGGAGTCTGAGCTTCAGCGATCACTTAACGACTCCCGCCTGCTGCGGAGCGAACGCGTGGCCGCGTGCGTCCTCCTCGCGGAACCACAGATAGACACAGGCGAGAAAGACGATCGAGTACGTGATCGACCCCGGCACCCACATGATCCCAGCACCGAACTGCTGATCCGTCAGTGCGGCGATTCCACCTGGGCGCGAGCGCAGCAGGGCGTACGCGTAGAAGGGGGTCGTGGCGAAGGCGAGCACCGCCGCGAGCGCCCAAGCCTGGATGGTCCCCAGGAAGACGTACGCGACGCGCTTCAACGGGCTGAGGCGGGCATGAAATGGATGCTGGTCGATGACCTGGGCCCAGAACAGGATCCCAAGACCAAGGAAGAGCGCGTGCTCGAGGTGATGGACGGCGTGATTGCGCAGCGTCAGGTTGTAGGCGAGCGGCCAATGCCAGAACCAGAGGTTGGCCGTCGAGATGACGAAGGCGCCGATGGGGGCGCTCAGCCAGCCAATGCCCAGGCGCAGCCCGGCCAGCGCTGGGTGCTTGACCAGGGTCCGGGCGAGCGGCCGGCGGATCGCCAACGGCAAGCCCCGCCAGAGCTGCAACCAGGGGGCGCCCACGACGAGCAACGGCGCGGCCACCATGATCAGCAGGAGGTGCTGCGTCATGTGCGCCCAGAACAGCTGGCGAGCGAGCGTCTCAATTGGGGTGTCGATCGCCAACAGGATCACGCCGAGCCCCGACCAGAAGGCGCCCGCGCGCCAGCGCGAGGCGTTCCATGGCCCCCACCCTGTCCCTCCCCCGCGAGCGGGAGAGGGAATTTTGTGGTGGCCGCCCCATAGATAGAGGATGGCCGTGAGCTCCACACCGAGGAGCACCCACGGCTCGATGGGCCAGCTGAGCGGGTTTAGCCAGGCCACGTGAGTCCTTTAGGCGACAAGGTACAGAAGGACGTAGTTCACGACGCCGATGGCGGCGAGAAAAAGCAGGACCCACGCGAACGAAGCGGCCGGCCGCCGCCGCCGGATCGTGTCGCCCGCTGGACCGGTCTGCAGCACGATGCTGCCAAGCCAGGCGGTGGCGAGCGCGAACTGCACCACCCACGATCCGGTCAGGCCGGCAAAGAGACTCGGATAGCCACCGTCGGTCAAGCCAAAGCCGAGGTGCCACATCTCGTAACCCTGGAAAAGGCAGGTCGCGATGCCAAGGACAAGCGCCACCGGCGCGAGGAGCCGAAAGAGGAGTGCTCTGGTGACCTGGCGGGAACCGAGGAAGTAGGTGGCGGCGGTGAGCAACGCCAGGACGAGCACGACCGCGCCGAAGCCCTTGCTGGGCGGCCCCACCCCCTCCGCCTTCCAGGCCTGATTGTTGTTAATGGCTCGCAGGTAGAAGAAGGCGAACCACCAGGCGGCAAAGAAGAAGATCTCGGCGGCCAGGAACAACCAGGTGCCGACCGCGACCAGGCCCGCATCGAGCGCGGCCTCGGCAGTAGCGCCTGGCTGTTCGTAGCCGGGCGTTCTAACCGCCACCGGTCGCTCCCACCATGCCGCCCAGGTCCGCGACCGGGCGAGCGTTCGGAATGCCGTAGTCGTACGGCCCCCCGACGATCAGCGGCACCCGATCGAAGTTCCGGGCCGGGACCGGCGTCGGAACCTGCCACTCCAACGACCGCGCCTGCCATGGATTGGCCAGCGCGGGACGCGCCACAAAGAACCAGGAGTAGATCAGGTTGCCGGCGAAGAGCACCATCGATCCGAAGAGGAAGTAGGCGGAGATCGTGACCCAGCGATTCAGGCCGACGAGCGCGGGGTCATAGGAGGACACACGTCGCGGCATGTTCAGGAGCCCGACGATGAACAGCGGGAAGAACGTGGAGTTGAAGGCGAGGAACATCCACCAGAAGTGGATCCGCCCGAGGGTTGGGCTCAACATCTTGCCGGTCATCTTCGGCAGCCAGTAGTAAGCGGCGGCCATCAGGGCGAAGATCTCGCCGCCCATGATCGTGTAGTGGAAGTGCGCCATTGAGAAATAGCTACCATGCAGCGTGACGTCGGTCGGAACGTCGGAGAGGTAGACGCCCGAGATCCCTCCGATCAGAAAGTTGAAGAGGAACCCGAGGCAGAAGAGCATCGGCACCGTGAACCACACGCGCGCCCGCCAGAGCGTGCCGAGCGTGACCAGGAAGATGATGCCCGTGGGGATCGAGATCAGTTCGGTCGACAGCATGTAGAACGGTCGCAGCACCGGGGCGATCCCACTGACGAAGAGATGATGCTGCCAGACGAACCAGCTGAGCAGCGCGACGCCGAAGAGGCCGACCACGCCGGTTCGATAGCCCCAGAGCGGCTTGCGCGCGAAGTGGGGGACGATTTCCATGATGATCCCGAAGGCCGGCAGGATGAAGATGTAGACCTCAGGGTGACCGAAGAACCAGAACAGGTTCTCCCAGAGGTAATTGCTGCCGCCCTTGGGAGCCAGGAAGAACGAGGTGTTGAGCGTGCGGTCCATCGACAGCATGATCAGGGCCGCGGCGAGCACCGGCGCCGCGAGTAGCCCAAGGATTGACGTGGTAAAGATCCCCCAGACGAACATGGGAAGCCGGGTCCAGGTCATGCCGGGCGCACGCAGCCCGATGATCGTGGCCAGCATGTTGACGCCTGAGCTCACCAGCGCGACGGCGATCAGCGCGAAGCCGACGATGTAGCTGTTCATGCCCTGGCCGGCCTGCTCGGAGAGCGGCGGATAGCCGGTCCAGCCGGTCGGGAAGCCCCCCCAGAAGGTGGCCGCCGCAAGGATGACGGCCGCCGGTGGCACCACCCAGAACGACAGGGCTTCCAATCGTGGAAAAGCCATCCGGCGAGCCCCGATCATGAGTGGCACCAGGTAGTTGCCGAACGGTCCCACGATCACTGCGCTGGTGATGAAAATCATCATCACGGCGTGCAGGCCGATCAGTGAGATGTAGTTGCCGGGAGGCGTGATGGTCGCATTGGGCACCAGCAAGCTGGTACGGATGAGCATGGCGCCGATCCCGCCGAATAGCAGCATGACAAGAATCGTCACCAGATACTGAATGCCGATCACCTTGTGGTCGAGGCTCAGGCGGAAGAAGCGACCGATGCCACGATTCTCATCGGGATCGGTTATCGGCGTGACGCGCCACCCAAACAGCCGCTCGAGGGGGTAATTAAGGAAGCCGACCCCGGCGAGGAAAGCCACCGTGGCGAAGAGATAGCCAAGAATAACCCCGGTGTTCTGGTCATCTTTGAGGCCAAAAATGGTGCCCAGCCAGATGCCCACGAAGTATGCGGGTATGGCCAGGAGGATGCCGGTGATGGGGTTGTTCGGGATCGAAAGCCTCCGCTCGGACACAACCATGCTCAACTCCCTTTGGTCAGTGGCAACGGGAAGTAGTACGGGGCATAACTCGGCACCGCCTTGGTGATCGTCTCGAAGTCCTTCTGCTGCTGGGCGATCCAGGTATCGAAGTCACTCTGACTGAGGACTTGACCGTCGGAATCCGCCATATGGCCATGCCAGAGCCCGCAGAGCTCGGCACACCGTACCTGGAAGCTGCCGGTCTTCTGCGGAGTCACATGAAAGATGTTGTCGACGCCCGGGTTTGCGTCGGCCTTGACACCGAGTTGATAGGCCCAGAAGGAGTGGATGATGTCGAGCGACGTCATGTGCAGCTCCACTGGATGGTTGACGGGCAGATAGAGGTGGGTGGTCTCCACGCCGCCGTAGTCCGCGTAGCGGTAGGTGAAGTACCACTGCTGAGCGATGACCTGGATGTGGATCTCTTTGTCCGCTTCCCCAGTGCCGCCGCCTCCGGTCTGACCACCTCCGATCGTTCGCCCAGGAGCGCCGACCAACTGCGCGACGTTCTCGCTGGACAGCGTCGCGATGCCGAACACCGCCAGGAAAAGGACCAGGACCGCGCTGATCACGACCCAGGCGATCTGGATCGGCGTATTGCCGAGCATCGGCGGCCCATCGACCAATTCCGCGCTTCTGCGGCGGAAGAAGATCGCCGAGTAGAGAATCATCAGCACAATACCGATGAAGACGGGGGCCGCGAGGGCCGTCAGAAGCGCCAACGTCCGACTCTGGTCCTGCCCCTGGATCGACTGGTCGTAGGGCGGATAGTTCAGTTGAAGAACCGCCAGAATGCCGATGGCGGACAGGACGATCCAGATGATCAGTAGCCGCACCAGGTGCGGTCGGTCGGCAGCCTCGATCCGAAAGACTCCCACGGCTAGCTCACGATCAACTCGCCGCCCATGTAGCCAATCGTTGACATGGGCCCACCGTTGCCGAACAGGGTGCCGGCCGCGCAGGGCACGAAGCACTGCCAGCGGTAGACACCCGGACCCTTGGTCTTAAAGGAGAAGGTGATCACGTTGGTGCTGTTGGCTGGTGCGTTCGGGTTCACGCCGAGGAGCGGGACGAAGACCCCGAGGTCGGGGATGGCGAAGGTGTGGGCGGCTTGCGTCGGATCGATCGACGTCATGTCACCTTCCTGCGGATTCCCCTTGTCGTCGAAATAGGTGATGTGCATGTTGCCGCCCTCGGTACCGAAGACCTTTCCCCAGAAGGGATTGCGCAGGCCACTCGCTCCGTCCTCCTGATCGATTTGGACCTGGATGGTTGAGTTGGCCGGCACCTTCCAGGTTGTGGTCGGCAGGTAGCCAACCCAATCAGGATGCGGATCATTCGGGCGCGGCCACTCGAGCGCTTGCCCCACCGCCGCCACCGTTTCCAGATGGATCGTGGTGTTCGTGCCTTCGAGCGACCCAGGCTGCCGCAGCATGAAGAGACCGACGAACCCGACGATGGCGACGATGACGAGGACGACCCCGGCCGCGACGAAGGACAGCCTGCGAACCATCAGCGCTACCTCTTAATGGCGAACGGCACTGGCAGAGTCCAGCGCCGTTAAGTCTGAGGGTCGGGTCGCGACTTGAACAGCCGCGGAGGATTACAAAACTGTCAGAAAGGCGCGCTCTTTGCCGCGGGACGCTTGTGGCAATTCGCGCACCCGTGGGACAATCCCGGCATGGCCGTCGTCGAAGAGGAGCCTGATCCAGGAGCCGGACCAGCGGTCGTCATCATCACGGTCATCGTGCTGATCGTCCTCATTGGGGTGCTCTTCTACGGGCTCGCCGTGCTGCACTGGTTCGGCTTCGATCAGCCGCCAAGCGTGGGCGCGGCGCCGTCCGTCACACCGACGCCGACGCCGTCCGCGACTGCCTCCGCAGCGGCGTCGGCGTCCGCCAGCCCCTGACCTGTCCCAGCCTGCCCGAGGGGGAGGGAGATTGTCAGCTCGGTTCCCTTGCCCACCTTGCTCCGCACCCCGAGCGTGCCGCCGTGGGCCTCCGCAATCGTCTTCACGATCGCCAGGCCAAGTCCATGCCCCTCCGTGGCCCCCTGCCGGCTGGCATCGGAGCGAACAAATCGCTCGAAGATGCGATCGAGGTCTTCTGGCGGGATCCCCTTCCCCGAGTCGGCCACGATGATCTCAACCCCGTGAGTGCGGCGAACCGATAGCTCGATCCAGTCGTCGGGAGTTGTGTGCTTGACGGCGTTCTCGATCAGCGCGTCGATCGCCAGTGCCAGCCGGTCGGCATCCGCGTCGACCACCACCTCGTCGGTCGTCCCCAGCCGCCACTGCCTCGGCGTCGGCGACCAGCGATGCAGCGCGTTAACGAGGATTGGCTCCACCTCGATCGGCTTCTTGTGAAGAAAATCGGGGTCCTCCGCCGCCGCCAGCAGCAGGAGCCGATCGGACAGCCGCCGGAGTCGCATCAGCTCCTCGACCACGACCCGGGCATCGGCCGCCATCCGTTTAGGATCGGTCGCCCGGTGCAGCAGCTCGGCGTGGCCGATCGCGACCGTGATGGGCGTGCGCAATTCGTGCGAGGCATTCTGAATGAATCTCCGCTCGCGCTCGAGCAGCCGGAGGTTGGCGTCGGAGACCCGCTTCATCTGCTCCGTGACGGAGAGACGTCGGCGCGCATGCCAGACCATGGCGAGGAACATCGCCGACATCAACGGCACCTCGGTGATTTCACCAAGGGGTTGGGCGTTTCGCGAGATGTCGATCGCAATTGGGACACCGGTGGCAACGATGATCACGCCCAACAGGACCAGCGTCGACGTCGTGCGCCAGACCCGAAAGCCATACAGGATCGTCAGACTGACCCAGATGAAGTGGAACGGAACGGTCTCCCAACCGGCGAAGACGTAGATCGCGACGAGGTTCAGTAGGGCAAAAATGCCCCAGGCGACGTCGATCCACAGGAAGCGACGCGCCGACCACGGCCAGCGGTCAGGCCGCGTCAATCCGGTACCCCTCCCCGCGGACCGTTTTGATGACCTCCCCGCCGAGCTTGGCACGAAGCCGACGGATGTAGACATCGACGACATTCGAGCCCGGGTCGAACCGGTATCCCCACACCGTGGCGAGCAGGCGCTCCTTGCTGATGGTGTCGCCGGCGCTCGACATCAACTCGCGGAGCAGAAGAAACTCTCGCTCGGCAAGCAGGACGCGACCGGACTCGGTCTGCACCTGATGGGCAATCAAATCGAGGGTGAGAGGGCCGGCCGTCAGGCGGGCGCGCATCGAACGTGCATCGCGCAGGCGCGCCCGGACCCTGGCGAGCAACTCTTCAAAGGAGAAGGGCTTGACGAGGTAGTCCTCCGCACCCGACTCGAAGGAGGTGACCTTCGAAGACGGATCGCTGAGCGCTGATAGGACGATCACTGGCTGTCCCGGGTGCTGCCGGATGAGATCGCGGAGCACATCGATACCGCCGAGGTCGGGAAGGAGCAGGTCGAGGATGATCAGGTCGTAGGGCGGTCCAAGCCCCGCCTTGAGCCCCGCCTCGCCGTCGGCTGCCAGGTCGACCGTAAATCCCTCGCTCCGGAGCCCGCGTGAGACGAAATTCAGGATTCCCGGCTCGTCGTCAATAAGAAGGATGCGAGCGCGCGCGTCGACAGACGCCGTCAGCGGCGCACCGAGCGACGAGCTCATCCGCCCCGTACCGTGGCGCTCACGTCCCCTTCGAGTCCCAGAATACTAGGCCGCGCTATCGAGGAAACGGACGTCGCGCGCGAGCTGGTCGGGCTGGAGCCCGGACGCCCATCCAGCCCGCTGAAAGCCCTGTTTGTCGACGAGATAAAGGACAGTGCTGTGGAGCACGTTGTCCGGCGTGCCCTGCACCGCGATGCTGTACGCCTTCCAGACGGCGGCCAGCTGCTCGGGCGCACCTATCAACCAGTGCCACTCGCCGGTCCAATGATGCATGAGCGCGAAGGC
>DATNNA010000244.1:0-3710 GCA_035602075.1 Binatus sp. (SeqCode)
GATGCAGCCAGCCTTTCCTCAGAGGCATAATCGGCTGATCCATATGTATTGACTGCGAGCTCGAGCCCACCAAACTGATTTCGGCTCGTTGGGGCAAACGGCAGACTTTTGCCCTATAGAGAGCAGGTGATGGTGATCCGAGGGATGTCGGCTGATCGGGCCGAGGCTGACTTGATCCGGGCTGCCCGCGGAGGCGATGGCGCCGCCTTCGCCGATCTGCTTCGGAACGAATACCCGGTCGCTTTCCGACTAGCTTACGGGATGCTGCACGACATCGGAGAGGCTGAAGATGCCGTGCAAGACGGTGCCTTCAACGCCTGGCGCAGGCTCGGAAATCTCCGCGACGGGTCGACACTGCGACCCTGGTTCTTAGGCATCGTCGCCAATCAGTGCCGCAGCGTTCGAAGAAGACGCCGGTGGCCAGCGGTCAAATCCGAGCGTCCCGAACAGGAGGCTCCGGAGGCGGACATCGCAGCCTCGGTCGACCTACGACGAGCGCTGATCCGGCTCGATTACGACCAAAGGCTCGTACTCGTCCTTCGCTACTACCTCGACATGTCTTTTGAGGAGATTGCTGGCACTCTCGGAGTCTCACCGAAAGCGGCGCGGACCCGCGTTGAGAGGGCGGTCCACCGCTTGCGCCCGATCGTTCGAATGCAGGAGGGATTGAGTTGATGGACGACCGAGTGCTGTACGAGCGGTTTCACGCCGCACTTGACATTGAGCCTCGGCCAGACGCCTACGACCGATTTCGCAAGGCGCTGACGCAGGCTCGCATTCGGCCCTGGCAGCGGCATCGGTTCGGCATCGCCTTGCCGCGAAGCAGCCGCCGGCTCATCGCGGCGGCGTTGACCGTTGCGCTGGCAGCCGCGGCGATCCCCGCCTTCCTTGCCCTCCACCGATATGCCCAGCAGGTCACTACGACACGGAAGCATCCGTCGTCCAGCACATGTGTCCCGGGGCTTCACATGGTGACTGACACCATTGGTTGGCAGTCCGCGGGGCGAACGACGGACGGAGGCCGCACATGGAGAGACAGCCATCCGGCAGAGCCGCCGAATTTCTCGAAGAGCGGTGGGTCAAGCTGCACGCTGGATTCCAACCACGCATGGACAACCCAGACCACAGGTCCGTCCCTCACGCAGTCCACCCAGTTATATGTCTTTGGAACCGCGGATGGGGGCCAGACCTGGCAGAAAAGTACCCCTGTTCCCGCTGGCGGAGGCTGGGTGAGCGTCGCGCTTGAATTCATCGATGCGCAGAAAGGCTGGCTGCTGACCGACACAGGCTCTGACGCTGCACCACCGCTCACACGGACGCTCTATTCGACTTCTGACGGAGGTCTCCACTGGAGCCGCGTGGCCAGCGGCTCTTTGAGCGGCGGCTCGATTCTGGGAAAACTCGCCTCCGGTTGCGCCGAAAGCGGAATGACCTTCATCAGCACTGAAAAAGGCTGGCTGACATGGGACTGCTCCCGGAGCAACGGGCCAAGTCCCGTCCAGTCGAGTGGGCCTGTCGTGGCCGCCACGAACGACGGCGGCCGCTCGTGGGCTGCCGTTCGCCTCCCGTCATTTCCCGCGACTGCCGATTGGAGCTGCGGTGCGAGCCCACCCATCTTCAGTGGGGGCCAGGGCGTGATCCTGGTGAGTTGCGGCGGCACCGGTCACAACGGCTGGGCGGGCGTCTACCGGACCAGCGACGCCGGCGCCTCGTGGACCCTCGGCAAGCTCCCATTCTGGGTGCAGCTGTCGCAGGTGGACTTTGTCGACGCCACAACGGGCTTCCTGTTTGGCGGCGGCGTCGCCACGAGCGATCTCTATCGAACGACCAACGCCGGACGCGACTGGATCCTCGTCAAGAAAAATGTCTTCTTGGGTCAGAGCGTCGGCATCTTCCAGTTCATCGATGCCAGCACCGGGTACGCGTCCACGGCGGCGTCGCAGGGCGCGCTCTTGAAGACGACGGACGGCGGGCTGACCTGGTCGCTTCCCGGGTCGTCAACCACTATCCCCCAGAACCCAGCTTGTGGTCTTCCTCCGAATCCACGTGCGGGAGGGCCGATCCCGATCAAGATGGTTAGCCCGACTACCGGCTGGGCGTTTGGCGCCCTGCGCACCACGGACGGCGGGACCAACTGGCTGGATGTCGCCCCGGCCTCAGTTCCGTACCGGTCGAGTGGCTACGCGGAGTTCTTCCTCGACGCGAATCATGCCTGGGTGGCGGAAGGCGCCGGCTCGTCAACAGCCTGTGCGGATCACATCGTGACCTTCGCGACCGCCGACGGCGGACAGACGTGGCGGAAGGCGGCTCCGATCCCCGTCACCGTCGACCCTGGGGAGGTGCTCTGGCCATTGCCGACGTCCTTCGCGTCCCCTTCTGTGCACACCGGACCTTATCTTTCCTTCGTCGATGCGCAGCACGGCTGGCTGCTGGTGGTTTCGGGAGGCATAATGTCGGGTCACGATGGACCGCTTTACAGGACGATGGATGGCGGGATGCATTGGAAGCTGGTGACGAACGATCCATCGTCGGTCGCCGCCTGCCCGAATCAGGGCGGCGGCTTGGGCCCCATTGGCGCCGGCGGCATCTCTTTCGCCACCGCGTCCACCGGCTTTATGCAGGGACCTCACTGTGAGGTGGGTTATACGGGGGTCGGGGGCCCGAATGCGACCTACGATCCGAGTAAGGCGCCTGACCAAACCCCCCAGCAGCTGGTCACACACGACGGGGGTGTCACCTGGCGAGTGCAGAGACTGGCGGCAGCGCAATGTTGCGGAGTGTCTCTGCCTGTCTTCTTCGACCAGAGCCACGGGATGATATTTAACGGGAGCGCCAACGCGCTCCTCGTAACCTCTGACGGGGGCGATACCTGGAGCCTCCGCACCATGCCCGTTGATGCCGTGAGCTTCATCAATCCCAACGAAGGTTGGGGCATAGCGACTGACTGGCAATCCCGTAGTTACGCTCGCCTTTTCCACACCGGTGACGGCGGCAAGACCTGGACGATTGTCAATGCGAGGGTCGCGCCGGCTGATCCTCCCGGTGGGTCGGCCTACATTGAAGGGGGAGTGTTAGCGGCAACGAGCCTCAGCTTCGTTGACGGCCGAAACGGATTCTGGGCGACGGGCTCAAACACCAACGGCGGCCACGCGCAACCCGGTAAGCTCTACAAGACGACCGATGGGGGCCACACCTGGACCGCGGTTCAGGCGCGCGTGGGCTGATGGGGCCAAGGGTGAGACGAACGGCTCGCGTGAAACGCGGTCAGGAGGCGATCCTCATCGACTTTCAGGGCCAGAAGAATTACGTTGATGCGCGGCAGGGAGCCGGAAAAGACATCGAGTCGCACGTCTACCAGGGAGGTCGGCACGGCCTCGTCGCGGATCCAGCCAACAAGGACGATGCGACCCGCCGGCGCTTCGACTTTCTAAGACGTCGTTTGAAGGCGGGCGGGTAGGCAATGGTGAACAGGCGATGCCTGGAATGGTGGGCACGACTCGGCATTCTCATGATTGTGCCGCTTTGGTTGGCCGCCTGCGGCGGGACGGCCGCCCGTCCCACGGTTGCCTCGTCCCGGGCCGCCTCTGCCACCGCGGCCGCGAGCGGCCCTTATATCTATTGGGCGAACTGGGGCGCCGGACGTGGGACCACGATCGGCCGCGCCAATCTCGACGGTACGGCGGTGAACCCGAGTTTTATCACCGGCGCCA
>DATNNA010000245.1:0-2528 GCA_035602075.1 Binatus sp. (SeqCode)
CGACGTCAGCGTGATGCCTAAGAGCGGCGCCGCCCGCTCGGCATCGTCGCCGAACGTTTCATAGAAGTCGCCGAGGCGGAAGAGCACGATGGCATCAGGATGCTCACGCTTGACCGCCTCATACTGCTCGAGGACGGGGACCGGCTTCAGGGTTGGCCTAGTTGAGTACCTGGCCGCGAAGTTGCCAGGCGGTGGCGTGCTCGATGGACACGCGGCGGACGGTCCCAGGCTCGGCACCAAGCGGCGCGGCCCCGATGACCACCCGGTTCTGCCGCGTCCGACCGGTGGCCTCCCCGTTCTCGGCCCGCTCGACCAGCACCTCGACGGTCTTGTCGAGCCAGCGCTGGTTGGCCTCTTCCGCAATCCGCCGTTGTGCCTCGAGCAAAACGTTGATCCGGCGTTTCTTCTCCGGAGGTGCCACATCATCCGCTTGCCGGGCGGCCGTCGTGCGCGGTCGTGGTGAGAAGCCCTGGATGTGGACCACGTCGAACTTGATCTCCTCCAGAAGAGCGAGCGTCCGCTGGAACTGTTCTTCCGTTTCGCCCGGGTAGCCGACGATGACATCCGTCGACACCGACAGGTCGGGGATGACATTGCGGGCATGGGCGATGATCGCCCGGTACTCGTCAACCGTGTAGCGGCGCCGCATCTGATTGAGGATGGCGTCGTCGCCGGATTGGAACGGCAGGTGCAGATGCTCGCACACCCGGGGTAGGTCCCGGATGGCAAAGAGGAGGTCATCGTGGACGTGGCGAGGATGCGAGGTCAAGAAGCGCACCCGCCAGATGCCCGGCACTCGCTCCACCGCTTCCAGGAGCGGTGAGAGCCCGGCCTTCGTCTCCGGGTCGCGATAGGAGTTGACGGTCTGGCCAAGCAGCGTGACTTCCCGCACGCCCTGGTCGGCAAAGCGACGCACGTCATCGACGACGTCGGCCATAGGGCGGCTGCGCTCGGTGCCCCGGACGAAGGGCACGATGCAGAAGCTGCAGACCTCGTTGCAGCCGAAGATCACCGGCACGTAGGCGGTGAGGCCGTGTTGCAACACCGCCCCACCGGTTTGCGCCGGGTCGGTCTCGTACTCGCCCTGCATGTCCTCGATAAAGGCCTCGTACTGCCGCATGTCGAACCGGTAGTCGAGGTCGGGCAGCCGCTCGTAAAGACGGTCCTTTTCCTTGTTGGCCATGCAGCCGGTGATGGCGATGGCGCGACCGGGACGGGCCCGTTTCCAGGCCTTGAGCTCGCGGAATCGTCCATAGGCTTTTTGCTCGGCGTTCTGGCGCACGGAGCACGTGACCAGGATCGCGATGTCGGCCTCGTCGAGATCGGAGACCGCGCTGAAGCCGGCCGCCGTCAAACCCTGGGAGAGATAATCCGCGTCCGACTCATTCATCTGGCAGCCGCTTACCCAGAGGTGAAAACGCTGACCGGAGGGCGGGCGTTTGTGCCCGTTGGGACGTGGGCGCCGAAAGGCGTGCGGCTCGAAGGTTAGCGGTGCGCCGGGAATCCGGAGGCGGGGCGGGGCGGCCGATTCAGGCATCGACCGAGTCTAGCGGGACTCGACCAGCAGACGGATCCCGGTCCGCTCCTCACCGTCGATGGAGATGTCGATGAACGATGGGATGCAGACGAGGTCGAAGCCGCCGGCCGCCACATAGCCGCGCGAGATGGCAATCGCCTTCACCGCCTGGTTGATGGCACCGGCACCGATCGCCTGCACTTCCACTCGGCTCTGGCTCCGCACCACGCCGGCGATCGCTCCGGCGACGGCAACCGGTTTGGAGGTAGCTGAGACCTTCAGAATCTCAATCGCGGCGCGCGCCGTACGGGGTACACCGGCAGCCGGACTGGCTGAAAGCGTCTTCTCCCCTGTCGAGCCGTTCGATGGCGGTTTCGTTTCCAGAGTGTCCATCTATTCTATCGAGCAATGACCGAACGTTTGGTTGCCCCACGACACCTTAACCCCAAGTTCAAGGGTCGTCAAGCCGCTAGCCAATCTCAACCTCCCGATCCAGCCGCTCGATCCCCTCGGCCTTGCCCGAAAGGGCATCGATCCGGACCAGCACCGAGTTGAACTGGACCGGTCCTTCAGCGACTTTGAAGCGGTATGGAACCCCGGTCAGGAAGCGCTGGAGACTGGCTTCCTTGTCCATCCCGATCACGGAGTCCCGTGGCCCGACCATGCCCAAATCGCTGACGAAGGCGGTGCCACCCGGGAAAACCCGGGCGTCGGCGGTGGGAACATGCGTGTGGGTCCCGAAAACGAAGCTGGCCCGGCCGTCGAGGTACCACCCCAAGGCGATCTTTTCCGAGGTCGCTTCCGCATGGATGTCTAGCAGCCGGAGCTTGGTCCCGGACCCCTGGCGCAGCACCTCGTCGGCCGCCTTGAAGGCCGAATCGATGGGCGGCATGAAGAGCTGGCCCTGCACGTTGCCGATCAAGACCTGGCCCTTCTCCCCCAGGTCGTGACAGAACCAGCCACGTCCAGGAGCCCCGGAGGGATAGTTGTGCGGGCGGAGAATCGGTCGATG
>DATNNA010000246.1:0-10564 GCA_035602075.1 Binatus sp. (SeqCode)
CGCCGGCCGGCCTCGGCTTTCTTGCGGGCGTTTTCGAGGTAGCTGGCGCCGTCTTCCACCACGTCGAAGGCGATGCCCACATCGGCCGGGCTGATCAGCTCCATCGGAATGTCGGCGAGAATTGCGCGAAGTTCTTTGAGCTTGCCCTGGTTCGTCGTGGCGAGCAGCAGCCGGTTCAGCGCAGCTTCAGCGCCTTCTTCTGGGCCTCGACCAGCTCGGCGGCGCCCTTGATCGCGAGCTTGAGCATCTGGTCCATCTCTTCCGCGTTGAAGGGCTCCTGCTCGGCGGTGCCCTGGATTTCGATAAAGCGGCCATCCTCGGCAAGCACGCAGTTCATGTCCGTCTGGGCGGCGAAGTCTTCGAGGTAATTGAGGTCGAGGCGGGGCTGGCCCTGGACGATCCCGACGCTGACCGCCGAGACGAAGTGCCGGATCGGAATGACGCGCAAAAGGTTGCGCTCGACCGCCTTCTGCAGCGCGAGGTGGAGGGCCACGAACCCGCCCGTGATCGACGCGGTGCGCGTGCCACCGTCGGCCTGCAGCACGTCACAGTCCACCACGATGGTGCGCTCGCCCATCAGCGGCATGTTGATCGCGGCTCTCAATGCGCGGCCGATCAGGCGCTGGATTTCCTGGCTGCGCCCGTCCACACGACCGGTCCGTGCTTCGCGCGCGGTGCGCGTTTGCGTGGCCCGCGGCAGCATCGAGTATTCGGCTGTGACCCAGCCTTCACCGGTCCCCTTCTTGTGGGGCGGGGGCTTGTCATCCCAGCTCGCGGTACAGAGCACGCGGGTGTCGCCCATGTTGATGAGGGCCGAGCCTTCGGCGTAGAGGTTGACGGCGGTCTCGATCGTTACCGGCCGGAGCTGATCCACCCTCCGGCCATCAGGTCGCGTCTGGGCCAATGGGTCTATCTTCGCAGAGCGCGGATCACGAGAATGCTGATTTCGAAAAGAATGATGAGGGGGGCGGTGAGCAGCAGCGGCGTGAAGGGATCGACCCCTGGCGTCACCATATTCGCCCCCACGAAGATCCCGATCCAGAACTTGAGTCGGTTGCGCTTGAGGAATGCGGTGCTGACGATCCCGGCGAGGCCAAGCATCGTCATCGCCAGCGGCAGCTCGAAGGTGATGCCGAAGATGGCAATCAGGATCAGGACGAAATTGACGTATTTGTCGGCAAAGGGGAGGTACTGCAGCTCGGAACTGCCGATCCCGGTCAGGAACCTCAAGGCGATCGGGAGGGCGAAGAAGGCGAAGCCGATCCCCATCGCGAAGAGGATGATCGCCGAGCCCACGAAGCCTACCGCGAAGCGCCGCTCGTTGCGGCGCAGGCCTGGAGCAACGAAGGTCCAGATCTGCCAGATGATGATCGGGCTGCTCAGGATGAAGCCGGTGAAGATGCCGATCTTGAAGAAGAGCAGGAAGCCATCGACCGGACCACCGTAGATCAGCCTCTGGTTGCCGATGACCCTGTGCACCGGTCCCAGCAGGATGCCCAACACCGGCTGGGAGATCGCGAAGCCGATCATGGTGGCGACCGCCCACGCGATCAGCGAGATGATCAGGACGCGCCGCAACTCCTCGAGGTGCTCGATGACCGTCATCCGACGCTCCTCGTCCACCGGAACGATGCTGGGCTTGGCCATGGCTGCCCCTATCGGCGCCGAACCGGAATCAGGCCTTGCTGTCGGTCGGCGACTTCAGATCGGTGGCCGGCTTGACGTCGGGGGCCGTACCGGTCGTGGCCTTCGGCTCGGTGGTCGAGTCTGGCGTCGCGCTCTTCTTGAACTCTTCCTGGATGTCGCTCGAGGTTTTGCGGAATTCCCGCATCGCCTTGCCGATGGCCCCGCCAACCTCGGGCAGCTTCCCGGGCCCGTAGACGATCAGCACGATGACGAGGATCAGAACGAGGATGTACCAGTGACCGAAAAGACCCGGCATGTTTAGGCTCCCTTTGCGGCCCCATTATACGCCCGCTCTGTAACGGTCTCCTGAGAGGCCAATGAAGCCTAGCTGGTCTCTTCCTGGACCGTCACGGACGTCATCGTATCGCCCTGCGCGATCTTGAGAACCACGTCCATTCCGCTCTGGACGTAGCCGAACAGGTTGTAGCTCTTGGCGAGCTTTTTCGTGTCGTCGACGGTGCAAATGAAGAACTGACTACCATTCGTGTTCGGTCCGGAGTTGGCCATCGCCACCGCGCCAGCCGTGTACTCGCCGAGTACCGGTTCGTCGTCGAACTTGTAGCCGGGTCCGCCCGAGCCGGTGCCCAGTGGGTCTCCGCCCTGGATGACGAAATCCGCGACGACCCGGTGAAACTTGAGCCCGTCGTAGAAATGGTCGCGCGCCAGGAAGACAAAGTTGTTAACAGTCTTTGGCGCCAGCTTTGGATCGAGGCGCATCGTGATGGTGCCCTTGTTGGTCTGCATCGTCACCAGGTAGTGGTGGGCCGTGTTGATCGTCATCGGCGGCGGCGCGCTGTACTTTCCTGGAGTCACAGTTGGGCTCGGAGTTGGAGTCGGGGCGGCGCCTGGGCTGCCGCCGGCATTGCGTCCCACATAGACAGAGAAGGCAATCATAGCGACCGCAAGGATGGCAAGGGTTGCCAGAAGTTGCGGAACCCGCCGACGAGTCTGGCTCATCCCATCTCGTCCCAGCAGGGAATGTCGGCCGCAGCCTGCTTCGCGTGGTAGGTCAGGATCATCTGCGCGCCCGCGCGCCGGATCCCGAGCAGGATCTCCCGTAGCACGCGACGTTCGTCGATCCATCCATTGGCGGCAGCCGCCTTGACCATGGCGTATTCGCCGCTGACGTTGTAGGCCGCGACCGGGACCTCCGTCGCGTCCGCGACCGCGCGGATGACGTCGAGGAAGGCGAGCGCCGGCTTGACCATGACGATGTCGGCGCCTTCTTCGACGTCCAGGAGCGACTCGCGGATCGCCTCGCGCGCATTGGCGGGATCCATCTGGTAGCCGCGGCGGTCACCGAAGCGTGGCGCCGAACCGGCCGCTTCCCGGAACGGACCGTAGAAGGCGGAAGCGTATTTGGCGGCGTAGGCGAGGATGGCGCGGTCCTGAAAGCCCTCCCGATCGAGGGCCGAGCGGATGGCCCGAACCTGGCCGTCCATCATGCCGGACGGGGCGATCACGTCGGCGCCGGCGGCGGCCTGCACGACGGCGATTCGTTGATAGAGCTCGAGCGTCTGGTCATTGGCGACGATTTCGCCCTCGAGCACGCCGCAATGGCCGTGGTCCGTGTATTCGCAGAGGCACAGGTCCGCGATCAACAGGACATCCGCTCCGAATGCATCCCGGAGCTGGCGCAGCGCCCGCTGGCTGATCCCGTCCTCAGCCCATGCATCAGAACCCTGGGCATCCTTGCGCGACGGGATCCCGAAGAGCACGAAGCTCCGCACCCCGACTTTGATCGCGGCTTCCGCCTCACGCGTCAGGGACTCCAGCGTGTGCTGGTGATGCCCCGGCATCGACGCGATCGGCTGCGGCTCGTCGATCGCGTCGCGCACGAACAATGGATAGATCAGATCCTCGGGCGCAATGCGCGTCTCCCGGACGAGGCGGCGGAGCGCCGGCCTCGACCGCAACCGGCGGGGGCGTTTGGCAGGGAACGTCATGCTGGAATCGGAGTCCGGCTGCGCACGATGGCGTCGACCAGTCCGCGCGTCGTGTACTCCTGCGCGATGATATCAACCCGCAGCCCAAGGTCGCGGGCGGTCTGCGCCGTGATCGGACCGATACAGGCGATGCTGACGTGGTCGGCGAGGACCCCTGGCATCGCGTCGACGAAGTGGCGCACCGTCGACGAGCTCGTGAACGTGATCATGTCGACGCCCGGCAGGGAGGCGGCCAGCCGGGGTCCCACGCCGGCCGGCGGGACCGCCCGATAGGTCTCGAGGACGTCGACCCGGGCTCCACGGGCGCGGAGGTCTTGCGGAAGAACATCGCGCGCGCCGGCCGCGCGCGCCAGCAGGATGCGGGCGCCGGCCGTCATGGTGGCGGCCAGCGTTTCCGCCAGCTCTTCGGCGATGAAGCGCTGCGGCACGAGCGCCGGCGTCATTCCGGCCTCTCGGGCCCGAGCCGCCGTCTCGGGGCCGATAGCCGCGACCTTTATATGTGCGGGGAACTCGCGACCCGCGTCGCGCAGCAGCTCGCGCAGCCGGTCTACGCCGTTCGCGCTGGTCAGCACCAGCCAGTCATAGCGGTCGAGATCCTGAAGTGCCGCCGGGTCGACCGCGATCGGCTCGATCGCGATCACCGGGCACCTGACCACTTCCGCGCCCTGAGCCTCGAGGGCATCCGCCAGCGCCGAAGCCTGCCGATCGGCGCGCGTGACCATGATGCGCAATCCCCTAAGCGACGTGGCGGGGCGCATCAGGAGACGGGCGGCCCCCTGCGCCTCTAGGCTGCCCGCCACCTCGCCGACGACGCCGGCATCATCCCGGCCGCGAGCTCGCGCCCGCAGGACCGTGCGGCCGCTCCCACCGAGCACGACCGCCTGCAGCGTCAGGTCGTCGCCTTCGGCAAGCGCGTAGGCACCCAGCGCCGAGAGGCATCCACCGCCGAGTCGCCGCAGGAGCGCGCGTTCCGCCTCGACGGCCCGCCGGGTCGACGCATCATCGATTTCCGCTGCCAGCTTGCCCGCCTCGCTGCCTTCAAGGGTCTGTAACACCAACGCCCCCTGGCCCGGGGCGGGCAGCATGATGTCGAACGGCAGCAACTCGTGTGCCTCGCGCAGCCGGCCAAGCCGTTCCAAACCTGCCACCGCGAGGATCAGCGCGTCGACGGCGCCCTCGGCGAGGCGGCGCAGCCGGGTGTCGACGTTGCCGCGAATCTCGACGGCCTGCAGATCCGGCCGGATGGCGGCGATCTGCGCCGCTCGGCGCGGGCTGCCCGTGCCGATCCGGGAACCGGGCGCAAGCTCGGACAGCGTCGCGGGCGTGCGGGCGATCAACGCGTCGCGAGCGTCTGCACGAGGGAGAAAGGCGGCCAACACGAGCCCGGGCGACGCCAGCGTCGGAAGATCTTTCGCCGAATGGACCGCCAGCTCGGCCCGACCGTCGATGAGCGCCCGCTCGAGTTCCTTCACGAAGACGCCCTCGCGAGGCGAGTCACTGAGTCGCATCGATGGGTGACGATCGCCATGTGTCTGCAGCGGAGTAAGCACGAACTCGTGCTCGGGGTAGCGGCGCGCCAGCGCTTCCGCCGCGAGCTGGGCCTGGATCATCGCCAGCGTGCTCCCTCTCGTCGCCAGTCGGAGTCTCACTGAAGGCCAACCTAGCACACGAGATCGACGCCAAAGCTTAGGCTTCGCACTCGTGGGCGACGCGACCGGCAAGTCAGATTGGGAAGCCGAGGCCGAAAATTGGGTGCGCTGGGCACGGACTCCGGGATTCGACGCCTACTGGTATTACAGCCCAAGTTTTTTCGATGACATCGTGCCGCCGCCGGGAAAGCACACACTCGACGTCGGCTGCGGGGAGGGCCGGGTGTCCCGTGACCTACAAGCCCGAGGTCACCGTGTTATCGGAATCGATACCTCGCCGACCCTTCTCCGCTACGCGAGGGAGGCGGATCCGAACACTCGCTATGAGTTAGCGAACGCGGCAAGTCTTCCGTTCAAAGAGGCGAGCTTCGACCTGGTTGTTGCCTACAACTCGCTGATGGATGTGTCCGATATGCCGGGGTCGGTGATGGAGGCAGCCCGCGTGCTCCAGCCGGGCGGCCACTTTTGTTTTTGCGTGACCCATCCGCTCGCTGACGCCGGTGCCTTTGCCTCGGCGGAACCGGATGCACCGTTCGTGATTCCGGGGTCATATTTCGGCCGCCGGCGGTTCGATGGCCACTTCGAGCGCGACGGCCTGCAGATGACCTTCCATGGGTGGATGTATCCACTCGGAGATTACGTGGCCGCGCTGGAGCAGGCTGGTTTTGTCATCGAACGCCTCTGTGAGCCGGCCCCCAACGAGGAGGCGCTGCGACGCCGGCCGTCCTACCGGCGGTGGCTCAGGCTCCCGATGTTCTTACAGATCCGAGCCGTCAGACGCTAGCTGCGACGTCCGACCACGTAGTACGTGAGCGCCTCGAAGGCGTCCCGGTAGGCCGACGGTGGGAACGCCTGCAACTCGGCCCGCGCCTTGTCGCCGAACGCCTTCGCATAGGCGTACGACTCATCGATGCCGCGGGAACCCCGGACGATCCGCACCACCTCGGCGTAGTCCGCGTCCATCAGCGTGCCCTTCTCCAGGATGGCCTCGAGCCGGCCGTCAACGGCTGGATCGTGGCGGGCGAGCATCAGCGGCAGGGTCACCGTCCCCTGCTTCAGGTCGTTGCCGACCGGCTTGCCGACTTCTTCCTCCGTTGCCAGGTAATCGAGCACGTCATCGGCGATCTGGAACGACATGCCGAGCAGGTGTCCGAAGCGTCGGATGGCCTCGACATGGGCCACGTCGAGACCGCCGAGCACGGCGCCGCAGTACGTGGAGGCGGCCAGGAGCACCGCGGTCTTCCGTTCGATCTTCGCGTAATACTCGTCCAGCGATTGGTCGTAACGTCGCTGGCTGGTGAGCTGCAGCATCTCGCCGAAGCAGATCGTCATCACCGTCTGCGAGAGCAACGCGTCGATGCTGGGATTGCCGATCTGGGACATCAGGTTGGCGCCCTTGGCGAAGTAGTAGTCGCCGATGATGATCGCCGGGTTCGGGCCGAGCGATTCATGGATCGTCCGCAGGCCCCGGCGGGTCGGCGCCCCGTCGATCAGGTCGTCATGGATCAGGGTGGCGTTATGGATGAACTCGATCGCCATCGCCGCCCGAACCACGTCGTCCGGGCCTTTGGGCCGGCCAAGACCGGCCGCGAGGAAGACGAGCGCGGGCCGCAGTCGCTTTCCGCCAGCCTCGAGGATCTGCTCCATCGCCTCCGCAACCGGGCCGAGATCGTCGCGGACCGTGTCGTGCAGCCGGTGCTCGAAGTCTTCGAGCTCGGTTCGGATCGGGGCGATGAAGTCGGTCCCGGTCATGGTGGCACTCACGCTGCCCCCTCCCGCCCGCTGTTATCTTCAACCAGCTCGAGCCGGACGGTGGTGATCGGCGGCAGGTCCTGCCCGAACAAGATGCGCGCGACGTCGGTAAAGCGGTCAGGCGAGCCGGTCACGTAGATCTGGTGCCGGGCGGTCTCGCCCTCGGCCGACTCGAGCCCGTTCTTGGCCAGCACTCGCTTGACGCGGGCCGCGGTCGTTTCCGCTGAATCGACGACGGTCATCTTGTCGCCGGTGATTTTCCGAATCAATGGTTTGAGCATTGGATAATGCGTACAACCAAGGATCAGCGTGTCGGCGTGGTAGTCGAGGATGTCACGCAAGGACTCGCGGAGTACGGCCTCGGTCTCCGGAGCATCGGACTTGCCCGCTTCCACGAGCTCGACGAGCTGCGGCGCGGCTTTCGGCAGGACGCCGATCGTCGGGTTTGCCTCGCGGATCGCATGCAGGTACTCCTGGCTCTGCAGCGTGCCTTCCGTCGAGATCACGCCCACGCGCTTGTTCTTGGTGGCGGCGACCGCGGCTTCGGCGCCGGGAGTGATGACACCGATGATCGGGATGTCGAAGACCTCGCGGGCGGTATTCAGCGCCGCCGCGGTAGCCGTGTTGCACGCGATGACGACCATCTTGACGTCGAGCTTCTCGAGAAAACGAATGATGTTCAGCGCAAAATGCCGGACCTGTGCCTGGTAGCGGGGCCCATAGGGAAAATGGCCGAGATCCGCGAAATAAATCGTGGATTCATTGGGCAGCTGCCGCTGCAGCTCGCGCAGAACCGTGAGGCCTCCGACGCCTGAGTCGAAGACGCCGATGGGCCGCGGGTCACTCATGTGCGCCACCCCATCTTAACAATCCCTAATTGAATTGGACCGCATCCACCTACGAATGGCAATCGGGCCGCGAATTGATCCCGGGTTGGCCGGCTACTGCAAGTGAACGCCTCCACTCGGGTTGTATCGGCGATGAAGCCGCACGTCCGGCGCGGTCGCGCCGCCAAAGAGAAGCGTATCCAGCGCGCGAAAGCTCGTCAGGCTGCCCCGAAGAAACAGGCCGCCTAGCTGGCGCCCGGGGATAACCCCCTAGAAGCGCTGGGCCCTTCGTGCGTCGGTCTTGTTTGCGTTGTTACCGCCTCCGAATCGCGATTAGCACACCGCGTCCAGCGGCCGTTACATCGCACTTCTCATCCAGACTCGCACCCCGACTTTTTCCTCCATGGGTGGCTGACGGATATGGGACCGGCGCGCTCGGCCACCTTGGATCACCGTCGGCGGTTGTTTGCACCTACCACGCCCCTCAACATGGGCGGCGTTTTGTGTTTCAGTCTGCGTGCTGGGGCAGTTGCCAGCGTCATCGCGATCGCCTCCGCAATCGGCAACCAGGCCGTCGCCTCGGCCGACACCGAGATGAGCATCCCGGTCATGGGTCAGCAGGATGCGGCCTGGGCGGGTGCGCCGCTGGGTACGTCCGTCACGGAATCAATCGGCTCGGCCGGCTGCGCGATCACCGCCGTCACCATGATGCTCCGGTACTACGGCCTGAACACCGACCCTGGCGCCTTCAATGCCTGGTTGACGTCAAACGGCGGCTTCGCCTACGATGACCAGCTCATCTGGGACGCCGTCACCAGCTATACCAGCGGTCGGGTCGCCTTCTCCGGCTGGCTCGGTCCCGACCTGGGCGCCATCATTGCCGAGCTCGATGCCGGACGGCCCGTGGTGGCCGAGGTTCGCCTCGGCGTCAACCAGCATTTCGTCCTGCTGACCGGCTACGCAACCGAGGGCGGGATCCAGATGAACGATCCCTGGTTCGCCGACAGTGCGAGATTCAGTGATCGGTACGGCGATCCCGCCAGCGGTATCGTTTCGATCCGCACCTTCATGCCGGCCGACCCGGGTGGCGTACGCGGACAGGGCCGGCTGAGCTGGCTCGCCAATGCCGTAGCTGCCGTACATCTATCGCAATAACGAGCGCGTCCGCCGCGAGCGGCACAGTCGTGCGGTACTGCGGGTATTTCTTTCTCAAGGCGACGATCGCCCGCTGCTGCTCAGGGCCTTTGTCGACGATGCGCGCCTTCCCACGAAGGAGCACGTACCAGAGCCGCCGCCAGTCTTCGACATAGTGGTCGATCAGCAGCGCCGCCCTTGGATTGGCCCGCACATTCTTGACGCGGCGCAGTTGAGCGGGATTGACTGACTTCGGCTTGCCGTCGATCGCCTGGTAGAGCGTCTCTCCCAGCAGGACGAAGCAGACCGGCACCACCGAGGGCGCGCTCCCGTCGGACGTCGCGAAATGACCGACCCGCGCCCGACTGATGCGCCGCCGCCAACCAGGATCGATCACGGCGATGTCAAGATTAACCATGCCGCTTTTTCTGCGCGAAACCGACGTCAAAGCGCTGCTCACCATGGAGATGACCCTGGCGGCCCTCGAGTCGGCCTTCCGCGAGTGGGCGGCGGGCCGCGTCACGAACCAACCGCGGCGTCGCGTCGCCGCCGGCGCCGTCCTGGCGACGATGTCGGCGGCCCTTCCCGCCAAAGGCCTGATGGGCTTCAAGGCCTACACCCACAGCAAGACCGGGGCCCGGTTCTGGGTGTGCCTCTTCGACGCGGCCGACGGCCGACCGCGCGCCGTGATGGAGGCCGACTGGCTCGGCCGCATGCGAACCGGCGCGGTGTCCGGGCTCGCGACCAAATACCTGGCTCGGAGCGAGGCATCGGTCTTCACGGTCATTGGCTCTGGGAGCCAGTCACTGACCCAGGTGCTCGCCGTCGCTGCCGTCCGCGCACTGCGCGAGGTGCGCGTGGCGAGCCGGGACCCCGCGCATCGCGACGCGTTGGTCGCTCAGCTCAGGGATGCGCTGCCGGGCACGATCGCTATTCGCCCGGCCGGCAGCCTGCGCGAGGCCGTCGACGGCGCCGAGATCCTCACCACCATCACCTCGGCGGCGCGTCCGATCTTTCCCGGAGAGTGGCTGCAGGCCGGCCAGCATCTCAACGTTTGCGGCTCCAACTACCCCGATCGCCGGGAGATCGACGGCCGTGTCGTTGCCCGCGCCGACCTGGTGGTGGCCGACGATGTCGAGGCCGCCCGCGTCGAGGCCGGCGACCTCCTGCTGGCGGAGCGCGAGGGGCAAGTGAATTGGGCCCGGGTCCATTCGCTGCGCGACGTCGTTGCCGGCTCGACCGGCAGCCGCCAGCCATCTGACGTGACCCTGTTCAAGTCCGTCGGGCTCGCGATCGAGGACGTGGCCACGGGCGCGGCGGTGCTCGAGCTGGCCGAGGCACGTGGCGTCGGCCAGCGACTGCCTGACTAGCATTTGACTTTTACTGATATTTCTCGTATAAGTTTTCTTAGCGCCATGACTGTCAGCAGCTGGTTGACGGCTCGATCGGTGGAGTTGGGGGCCTCCCTCTGCACGGCCGCCGTGCTGATCGGCGGGCTCGCCATCGGCGTCCCCTTCCTTCGCGACCGCATCCCCGAGATCTTTCTCTATAGCTTCTGCTGCGTGAGCGC